>JAFBAD010000096.1 GCA_019247975.1 Acidimicrobiia bacterium | reverse complement strand
CCGGTGTTCCTGACCCAGGCTGCGATCCCGCACCTGAAGCAGAGCGAGCACGGCGCCGTCCTCAACGTGCTCTCGGGCGCGGCGTTCATGTACTCCGCCACCCTGTCGCTGTACGCCTCGGGCAAGGCTGCCCTGCTCGCGCAGACCCGCGCCGCAGCGGCCGAGCTCGCGCCGTACGGCATCCGGGTCAACGCGCTGTCGCCGGGCACGGTGGACACCGACATGGTCCGCGCCAACGGCCCGGAAGCCCAGGACGTGATGGCCAACATCATGCTGCTCAAGCGGATGGCTCATCCCGACGAGATGGTGGGCCCTGCGCTCCTGCTGACCTCCGACGCCGGCAGCTTCATCACGGGGCAGGTGCTGCTGGCCGACGGGGGCATGGTGCCGCACTGACCTGACGTCATACAGGGCCCTCGAGGATGAGCTCGGGGACGTCGAAGGTGCGGGTGTCTCTGATGTCGGCGCTCGAGAGGCCGAGGAGCAGCGTGACGTTCCCGCGCTCCACTCCTCGACGGCCGTCCGGCCAGGTGTAGGCGAGCCGCTGCTGCGGTACCTCGAAGGTGACCTCGGCTGCTTCGCCCTCCATCGCGACGCGGGCGAAGTCGACCAGCTGGCGGACAGGTCGCACGACCGACCCGCCCTCGTCCCGGGCGTACAGCTGCACCACCGCGGTGCCGGCCCGGTCCCCGGTGTTGCGCACCTGCACCCGAGCCCGGAACGTCCCGTCGACGAACGCCGCTTCCTCGAAGGCGACGTCGAACGAGGTGTAGGTGAGCCCGTGGCCGAAGGGATACAGGGGAGAGCTGTCGGGCAGGTCGATGTAGCCATGGCGCTCCAGGGTCGGGTGGTCGTACCCGCTGCCGACCGGGTGGCCGTGGTACATGGGGACCTGACCGATGCGCCGGGGGAACGTCGACGGCAGCCGACCTCCGGGCTCGACCACACCGAACACCACGTCGGCGATGACCGGACCGCCGAGCGGACCGAGCAGGGGAGCGATCAGCACCGCCGACGACGCGTCGTGAACGGCTTCCAGGATCAGCGGCCGACCCGAGATCACCACGGTCACGACCGGCTTGCCGGCTGCATGCAACGCGGTCACCAGCTCGGTCTGGTTCCCCGGAAGCGCGCCGTCGGCAACGGTCCGTCCCTCACCGGCGGTGTGGTTGCCGACCCAGCCCGTGCGCTCGCCAACGACCGCGATCACGAGGTCGGCGTCGGCGACGGCGTCGATCAGCGCGCCGGTGTCGAGAGCCGTGTCGTGGAAGCTCCCGAACCGATGGGGCTCCACATCGGGCTGGACCGCCCTGAGCGCTTCGAGGACGGTGACTGCGTCAGGGTGGAGACGGCGGGCACCGTCCTCGAACACCGGCTCGATCCCCGGTAGGCGGGTCTGGAACAGATCGGGGAAGACGTCCGGGGACGGGTCGATGCCGGGGACCTGCCCGGACACGATCCGTGCGATCGCCACGGGCATCTCGGCGTCCGCCACCGACGAGTAGCTGCCGAAGTGGATGCGGATCTCGTCGGCGGCCGGTCCCACGATCGCGATCCGGCGCTCGCCTGACGCGAGCGGGAGGGTCCCGTCGTTCGCGAGGAGGACGACCGCCGATTCGGCGACGACACGAGCGTCGTGTTCGGCCTGGGTGCGGTCCGGGGCGGTCGGCTCCGCGACGCGAGGCCCGCGCATGTCGGGCACGAGTCCCAGGTGAGCCTTGATGTCGAGCACCCGTTTCACCGCCCGATCCAGCAGCTCCTCCGAAACGGTGCCGTCCTCGACCAGGGGACGGAGGCCGGTGGTCGTGTCTGCGCTCGGCAGCTCGACATCGATGCCGGCGGCCAACGCCTGCGCGGCTGCGTGGCCGGGCGTCGGCGCCGTGCGGTAGGTCCTGTGCAGCATCGTGATCGACCCGTAGTCGCTGACCACGAGCCCGCTGAACCCGAGCTCGTCGCGCAGCAGGTCGGTGAACAGCCAGCGGTTGGCGGCGGCCGGGATGCCGTCGACCTCGTTGTAGGAGTTCATCAGCACCCGCAGACCGGCCTCGGCGATCGCGCGGCGGAACGGCTCTGCGTGGACGTCGGTGAGCTCACGGCGGCCGAGCTGGGTCGCTGCCTGGTTCAGGGCTCCCAGCGAGTGGCCGTACGCGAGGAAGTGCTTCCCGGTCGCGAGCATGCCCGAGTCGCCCGCGGCGCCTTGGACACCGCGGACGAAGCCGACGCCCATGCGCGCGACGAGCTCGGGGTCCTCGCCGTAGGTCTCGTGCACCCGGCCCCAGCGGATGTCGCGAGCGAGGTCGAACAGCGGCGAGAGGAAGAGGTGGATGCCGACCCACCCGGCCTGCGCAGCTGCGTTGCTCCCGACGAGACGGGACACCTCCGGATCCCAGCTCGCGGCCTGCCCCCAGGGCGTCGTGAACTGGTGACCCTGTGGGTGGACGAACCCGTTCACGCCCTCGGCGTGGACCAGCGTCGCGATGCCGAACGGGTTGAGGTCGCGCGCGACGTCCTGGAAGCGGGCGAGGGCGGTGCGGAGCCCCGCGAGATCCTGGTCGAGCTGCCAGCCGAGCGAGAGGTGCCCGACGCCGTGGGGCCGCACCAGTGGGAGCCGGTTCACGTCGGCCGGGAACCCCTTCGAGAGGTCCGGCGGACCGTCCTCTCCCGGCTGCACGAGCTTCCCGGAGTCGACCAGGTCCATCGGGACCACGCCCTGGATCTGCGCGATCCGTTGGTCGAGGTCCATCCGGGAGACCAGGCTGCGGAGATCGGTCACCGCGCGGAGCCGGTCAGTCCTTCGAAGCGAGGACGAACTGCTTCCTGCCTGCGTTCCACTCGTACACGTTCGGGACCGGGTTGCCGTCGGTCGCAGGCGGTGGCCCGTAGTGGTACGGGTGGGGCGAGCCGGGGAGGGTGATCTTGCCGAGGTGCTCGCCGGCCTGCTCGAGGGTGCCGTAGTTGAGGTTGCGCCCTGCACCTTCGAGGATCGCCTTCAGGAGCGCCACGTCACCGCACGCGGTGTTCGCCGCGGCGACCTTGCTCACGTCCTTGGCCGGGAGGGTGGCGGGGTCCGGGGTCCTGTAGCCGGCTGCAGCCTGGATCCGGTAGCAGCGCTGCATGCCGGGGTAGTGGTAGACGTCCTCGGCTGGCATGTCGAGGCTCATGCCCTCCGCGCCCTTCAGGATCGACAGGTCGTGGCCGCCCTTGTCCTGCACCCAGGCCTCCATGGCCGCCTTGTCGACGAAGAGCAGCTGCGGACGGTACTCCGTCGACTCGACGCCGTTGCCCCACGTGATGCCGCCGCTCCCCACGATCAGGACCTGGTTCACCCCCGACGAGCGGAACTTCTCGGCGATGACCTTGACGGCGTTGTTCTGCGCAGTCAGATCGTTGGCTGGGGCATCGAGGATCGCGGTCTGGAGTGGTTTGATGCCCTCCTCCCTGAGCACCGGGAGCGCCACCTTGTTGAGGAGATCGGCCTCGGTGGTGATGG
>JAFBAD010000071.1 GCA_019247975.1 Acidimicrobiia bacterium | reverse complement strand
ACCGCGCTGGCCGGGCTGATCGTCGTCGGGGTCGTGATCGCGCTGGCCGGTGTGGCGGGCGCGGTGCTCGTCTCCCGCCACCGCGCTGCGGACCGCTCGGCCCCGGCGGTCGTCGCAGCCCCACCGAGCCCGGTGCGGATCCGGGTCTCCGAGCTGGGCCTCCAGCCCGATCCCGATGCGCTCGAGGCGGCAGCCACCGCGGCCGAGCAGCACCGGGCCTGGGCGGCCCACGCATTGGCCCTGCGCGAGCAGGTCGGCCGGTCCGCCGCCGCGCTCATCACGGCCGTCGAGGCCCGCATGGGCTCCGCCGCCACACCCGACACGTCGCTGCGCGACTGGTTCGCCGCCTACGAGGGGTCCTGCCGCGCTGCGGCTCGCCGAGCTCGCGCCGACGCGGAGGAACGGGCCCGGCTCCGCGCCGAGGTGGCGCGCGCCGAGGAGATCGAGAAGCGCTCGGCCCTGGCGCGCGACGCCTGCGCTCGAGCCGCCGCAGAGCTGCGCTCCACCGCGGACGCCCTGGGGCTCGGTGCGACCGAGGATGCAGAGATCCTGGCGCAGGGGCTGCAGGCCTGGCAGGAGGCCCGCAAGGACCGGCTCGAGGCGATGCGGCTGCGGCGCGACGACTGGAAGCAGCTGCAGCAGATCGGCGGGGGCCGATCGCTCGAGGAGTGGGAGGCGGCCGGCGACGAGGTGCGCGCTCGCGCCGAGGACCTCGCGGCGGGCGTCGACGACGATGACCTGCGGCGGGTACGTGCGGCAGGCACGCCCCTGCCCGAGCTCGTGGAGGCCGAGCGACGCGCCCACGACCGGGCGCAGCAGGCCCGGGCCGCGCTGGAGGTCACGCAGGCCAACGCGCCGAGCGTCGCCGAGGCGACCGAGGCGCTCTCGACCGCGGAGGTCGAGCTCGCCCGGGTGCTGCGCCTCGACGAGATCCTCTCCACCACCATCGACTGCCTCGGCGAGGCCCAGGACCGCCTGTACCGGTCGCTCGCGCCGGTCCTCGCCGATCGGCTGAGCGAGGTGCTGCCGTCGATCACCGCCGGGCGCTACCGCGAGGTCACCGTCGACCCCGAGACCCTCGAGGTCCAGGTCCGCCTGGCCGACGGCTCGCTGCACCCGGCCGGCCTCCTCTCCCACGGCACCGCCGAGCAGGTGTACCTGCTGCTGCGGGTGGCCATGACCGAGCGGCTCGTGAACGGGCCCGACACCTGCCCGCTCGTCCTCGACGACGTCACCGTGCACTGCGACCCCGAGCGCACCCGGGCGATCCTCGACCTGCTCCTGGCGGTCGCCGAGCACCGTCAGGTCGTCCTGTTCACCCAGGAGGCCGACGTCGTCGCCTGGGCCGAGGCCGCCCTCCGGGGCGACCGCCACCGCATCGTCTCCCTCGAGCAGCCCGCCATCCCTGCTTGAGCAAGCACCGCGCCGGCAAGCGCGCGAGGCTCCATCGTCGATGACCTGGACCGCCGACGACCTGGGCGACCTGACCGGCCGCGCCGTCCTCGTGACCGGAGCCAACAGCGGGCTCGGGCTCCGCTCCGCCGAAGCCCTGGCCGCCCACGGCGCACGGGTGCTGATGGCCTGCCGCAACCGCGAGAAGGGCGAGGCTGCGCGCGCAGCCGTCGCCGCGCAGGCCGGCGCAACCGCGCCCGAGCTCGTCTCCCTCGACCTGGCCGACCTCACCTCGATCGAGACCGCCGCCAAGGAGGTGGCCAACAAGGTCGAGCGGCTCGACGGCCTCCTGAACAACGCCGGTGTGATGGCGATGCCGCACTGCCGCACGGTCGACGGCTTCGAGATGCAGTTCGGCACCAACCACCTCGGCCACTACGCGCTCACCGCCCGGCTCCTGCCGTTGCTGCTCGCCGCGCCCGAGCCGCGCGTCGTGACGACGTCGTCGACGATGCACCGCATCGGTCGCATGAAGTGGGACGACCTGCAGCACGAGCACCGCTACTCGAAGTGGCCGGCCTACGGGCAGTCGAAGCTCGCGAACCTCCTGTTCGCGTTCGAGCTCGACCGGCGGGCGAAGCTGGCCCGCACCGCGCTGCGCTCGGTCGCTGCGCATCCCGGCTACGCGGACACGCACCTCCAGGCGGCCGGCCCCGAGATGTCGGGAGGCGTGCTCGGACGCTTGAACGCCCGCGCCATGGGCCTCACCAACTCGGTGTTCGCGCAGACCGATGCGGCCGGCGCGCTCCCCCAGCTCCGCGGTCTGGTCGAGCCCGACATCGTCGGCGGCGAGTTCTTCGGTCCCGGTGGCTTCGCCGAGATGCACGGCAGCCCGGTCGTGGTGAAGCCGAAGAAGGCCGCCTACGACACCGAGGCAGCCGCCAAGCTCTGGGATCTCTCCGCCGAGCTCACCGGCGTCAGCTTCGACTGGCCCTGACCCTCAGGCACCCACCAGCGACAGCACGTCGGCGGCCGACGCACGGCCGTCGAAGATCACCTCGCCGTCGCGCAGCGCGATCGACCGTTCGACCCGCTCCACGAAGGAGGGCTCGTGGGTGGCGACGACGATCGACGCGCCGTCGGAGTGGACCTCGTCGAGCAGCTCCATCATCGCGGTCCGCCCGGAGGCGTCGAGGCCCACGAACGGCTCGTCCACCAGCAGCAGCGAGAACGGGCGCACGAGCCCGAGCACGATCGAGGTCTTCTGCCGGAGACCGCGGCTGAACCGCGACGGAAGGTCGTCGACGCGGTCGATGAGCCCGAGCTTCGTGACCACGGACTCGGCGTAGTCGTCCCAGCCCGACCCGCCGTGCAGGCGCGACACGTACTCGACGTGCTCGCGCACCGACAGGTCGTCGTAGAGCACAGGGTCGTCGGGCAGGAAGGAGGTCGTCGCGCGCGCTTCGAGGCTCCCGATCGGCCAGCCCGCGATCTCGATCTCACCGTCGCTCGGTTCGAGGAGCCCGGCCACGATGCGCAGCAACGTCGACTTGCCCGAGCCGTTGTGGCCGATCAGCGCGACGGACGAGCCTGCGTCGATCGTCAGGTCGAGGGGATGCAGCGCGATCAGGTCGCCGTAGTCCTTGGTCAGGTCGGAAACCTCGAGCGCGGGGATGTCCTCGTCGCTCACTCGTCGTCCTCCTCTGCGGTTGGCCGCCGCGAGCTCTGCATGCCGGCCGCCTGTTGCGCTTCGTCCCACCAGGTGCGGATGTCGGCGGCGAAGCGGATCCACCCGGCGCACAGCACCAGCACCACGGTCACGACGATGACGCCGGTGCTGGCCGCCTGCGAGGCGGTCGATCCCTTCGGCGGGTTCCGGGCCATCAACACCGGCAACGTCGCGAGGCAGGCCACCAGCGGTGGGAACACGGTCCGCAGCACGGTGCGGGTGCCGGCGATCTCCGGCGATGCGATCAGCAGCTCGTCGACCGCCTTCGGCGCGCCCATGAGCACGCTCGTCGCGGCGCCGAGGACCGCAGCCACCGCCAGCGGCACGAACGCGATCCCCATCACCTGCGGGTCGACGGAGTTGTGACCGCCCGACACCGCGACCGCGGCGGCACCGGCGGTCACGACCAGCATCACGACGACGGGCACCCCGAGGTGGCGCACCATGAGGTCGCCCTCGACGACCGGGTACGAGTCGCGACGGCCCGGGTGGTCGGTCTCCTGCGCGAGCGGCTCGATGGCGTCGAGCGCCGCGACCCAGAGCGCGAGGCCGGCGGCCACGAGCATCGGGGTGGTGCCACCCCAGACGGCCCGCAGGCTGAAGCCGGCGATGACGGCCAGCGCGACCAGTCGCACGAGCCGCGGCACCGGCCAGCGCAGCACGCCGCGCCACCCCCGCTGCCACGAGGGCATGCGCGCTCGGCCCGGCTTGCGCAGGGCCGGGATCCACGGCCGGTTCCTCGGCAGGTCGGCGGCGAGCTGGCGGCGCAGCACGAGGACCGTGCGCAGATCCTGCAGCGTGACCGCGAAGCGGAGCTGGCCGACGAGCGCGGTGCGGCGCTCGGCCGCTTCGAGCGAGAGGCCGGCGATCCCGAACAGACCGGTCACGATCAGGACGATCGCGAGCACGACGGGTGCGATGCCGAGCGGCCGGAAGTCGAGCGGCCACACCGCGATCATCCCGACCGTCGACGACGGAGCCATCGGCGCCGAGGTCGCGGCGAGGTCCGCCACCGCCCAGATCACCAGCACCCCACCGACGAGCGTGGCCAGCCACCTCGGCAACCGCCGGCTCGACGCGAACAGCGCGGCGCCGTAGCCGATGGCGGCGATCGTCATCGCGCACAGCGCGCAGCAGGCGACCCACGCCAGCCCGTTCTCGGCGAACCGCTTCGACGCGAAGAGCCCCGCGGCAGCACCGGTGCAGCCCGACGCGAACGCGGCGAACCGGAGCTGGCGCAGCGCCGGCCCCCGCAGCGCGGCGGCGCGATCGACCGGCGCCATGAGCACGTGGCGGACGTCGGCCGCCTCGACCGCCAGCGGCCCGCCCCGGCTGCCCGAGCGCAGCCCGATGAACAGCGCCAGCGCCGCGGCCATCCCGATCCACGCGGGACCGTCGAGGCGCACCCGCTCGATGCCGGCGTGGTCGAGCTTGCCGTCACCGATGGCGCCGGAGATCACCGCCAGCACGACCACGACGACGATGCCGACCAGGTACACCTGGTACAGCGCGTCGATCCAGTGGATCTCGGCTACCCGCTGCTTCCGCCGCGCCCGGCGGAGGTCCTCGATGACGGAGGCGGGAACCGGCAGGGCGTCGGGCACTACTCCTCGACGAGCTCGATCAACGTGCCGCAGATCGCCTTCGGGTGGACGAACGCGACCGTCGTCCCCCGGGAGCCCGGGCGTGGGGCCTCGTCCAGGACGCGGTGCCCCTGCGCCTTCACCGCCTCCAGCGCGGCCGCGCAGTCGTCCACCCGGTACCCGACGTGGTGCAGGCCCTCGCCCTTGTTGACGAGGTACTTGGCGACCGGCGAGTCGTCACGGGTCGGGGTGAGGAGCTGGATGTAGCTGTCGGCCACCTTCAGCAGCGCCTCCTCGACGCCGTCGCTGTCGACCACCTCGCGGTGCTCGACGATCGCGCCGAAGGTCTCGCGGTAGTTGTCGATCGCCGCGCCGAGGTCGTTGACCGCGATCGCGATGTGATCGATCTCGGTCAGCAACGAACCGATGGTCTCGCCGGCGTCGGCCGAGACCTCGTCGTTCTTGTCGTCCTCGTGTGGGTTGCGCACCGAAAGCGGGCTCATCTGGTCCTCCTCGATCAGGCGCCGTGCCGGCGGAACAGGGTGATGCGGTCCTCGCCGACCTTCGCACGCAGCTCGGGGTCGTCGATGCCCGCACCCTCCTCGGGGGCGAGGCACAGCACCCCGATCTTGCCCTCGTGCAGGTTCTTGTGGACCGCGTAGGTGGCTTCGCCGACGTTCTCGAGCGGGTGGACGTCGGACAGGATCGGCTGGATCTTGCCCTCGCAGATGAGCCGGTTCGCGTCCCAGGCCTCGCGGTAGTTGGCGAAGTGGGAGCTGATGATGTCCTTCAGCTTCATCCAGAGGTGGCGGTTGTCGTACTCGATCATGTAGCCGGAGGTCGCTGCGCAGGTGACGATCTTGCCGCCGCGGGCGGCCACGAACACCGAGGCGCCCATGGTCTGGCGGCCGGGGTGCTCGAAGACGATGTCCGGGTCGCGGCCGACCAGCGCGCGGATGTCCTTGCCGAGCCGGCGCCACTCCCTCTCGTCCTGCGTGTGCGGGTCGGACCAGAACTTGTAGCCCGCCGCCTTGCGGTCGATCACGGCCTCGCAGCCCAGGTCCTTGAGCAGCTCCACCTTGTTGGGCGAGGACACGACGCCGACCGGCGTGCCTCCGCCGTTCAGCACGTACTGCACGGCGTAGCCGCCGAGGCCGCCCGAGGCGCCCCAGATGAGCACGACGTCGCCCTGCTTCATCGCCGTCGCGTTCTTGCTGACGAGCATGCGGTAGCTGGTCGAGTTGGTCAGCGCGTTGCACGCCGACTCCTCCCACGTGAGGTGGGTGGCCTTCGGCATCAGCTGGTTCGCCTTGACGACGCACAGGTCGGCCAGGCCACCGAAGTTCGTCTCGAAGCCCCAGATCCGCTGGTTGGACGCGAGCATCGCGTCGTCGTGGGCCGCAGGGTCCTGGTCGTCCACGTAGTTGCAGTGGATGTTGACCCGGTCGCCTGGCTTCCAGTTGCGCACCGCCGAGCCGGTCCGCACGATCACGCCGCAGCCGTCGGAACCGACGATGTGGTGGTCGAGCGCGTGGCGGGCGCCCCACACCGACTCCTTGCCCAGCCGGTCGAGGAAGCCGAAGGTCGGCAGCGGCTCGAAGATGGAGGTCCACACCGTGTTGAAGTTGACGGCGCTCGCCATCACCGCCACGTACACCTCGTCCGGGGCGAGCTCGGGGGTCGGCACGTCCTCGACGTGGAGCGACTTGCGAGGGTCCTTGTCCTCTGCTTCGAGGCCTTCGAACATCCCGACCTCGTCCCGCCGCACGAACGCGGCCCGGTAGGACTCGGGGACGGGCAGGTTGGCGATCTCCTCGCCGGATGCGCCCGACGTGATGGCCTCGAGGATGTCTCGCATGGGCCGCATCGTAGGAAGCGTCGCGATCCCAGGCCCCATCGAGGCTCCAGAAACCCCCAATGCGGCCGAAAGTGCTTGTTGTGGCTATGCGTAGAATCCCGGCGCTGGGGCCCAAGAGAGGACTTGCTCAATGGCGCTGACACCCGAGGACATCGAGTCCAAGAAGTTCCTCGTAGGCCTACGTGGCTACGACAAGGACGAGGTCACCGCCTTCCTCCAGGAGGTCGCGGACGACTACCGGTCCGCGATGGACGGGGGCGGGACCGGTCCGTCGGCGAACGGCGGCAGCGTCGACACCGCCGACGCCGAGGCCCGGGCCGACGAGATCGTGTCGCAGGCCGAGGCCCGCGCCGCCCAGACGATCGAGGCGGCCGAGGGCCAGGCGACGGTCCTCATCGCGCAGGCCGAGGCATCGGCCCGGGAGATGACCGAAGAGGCGCAGGCGAAGATGTCTGCGGCCCAGGAGACCGAGGCCCGAGCGCAGGCGCTGCTCGATCAGGCCGAGGCCCGGGCGTCCGAGCCGGCTGCCGCTCCGGCCGTCTCCGCCGAGGACGAGTGGAAGCGGATGGGCGACCAGGTGGCCGCCGTGCTCCGCACCGCACAGGAGCAGGCGTCGGCCGTCACCGCGCAGGCCGAGACCGACGCGGCGGAGTCCAAGCGGGCCGCCGACGCACAGGCCGACCTCCTGCGGGTCGAGGCCGAGAAGTACGCGGCCGACCTCCGCTCGAGCGCCGAGTCGTGGGCCGAATCGCGCCAGACCGAGGCCGACTCCGATCGCGAGGAGGCCCGCCGCGCGCTGGCCACCGCGCAGGACGATGCGCTGGCGCTCGTCGCGGACGCCCAGAAGCGGGCCGACCGCATGCTCGCCGCGACGGAGCGGCGCGCGCAGGCTCGAGCCCAGGACGTGCTCACCGAGGCCCGGTCGCAGCTCAACCACCTGGTCGAGAGCGAGCGCATGACCCACACCCGCCTGGTCGAGGCCCGCAACCACCTGCAGTCGGCGATCGATGCGTTCGCAGCGAAGGAGCTGCCGATGATCGATGTCAGCGAGAGCATGGTGGACCGCGACGACCCCTACGCCGGTGGCGACGGTGGCTCCGAGGACGGCGGATCGGACGAGGCTGCGGGCGACGAGGGCGAGTAGCACCACCCTGTGCCCACCACACTCGCGGTTGTCGACGGCGGGATGATCAGCGGGTGGCGGCGGGCCACGCCGTCGCTCGACCAGCTCCACCAGGCGGTCTTCCACCTCCGCGCCACCCACCCCGACCTCCGGGTCGCGGTGGTCGCCGACCCGGCCCTCAAGCACAACCTGCCTCCCGGCGAGCAGCCGCGCCTCGACGCGGACATCGAGGTCGGTGCGCTGGTCCTCGCGCCGGCCGGCACGATCGGTGGGTTCCAGGGCTTCCTCGGGCGCATCGTCAGCCAGGCCGCCGAGTCAGGCCTGAACCCGGTCGTGATCACCGACCGGGCGGTGCCCGACGCGGCCCTCGGCAAGGTCCGCCTCGACGGCGGGCGCTGGCTGTTCGATCTCGACGACACGACCACCACCGATCGCACCCCGCCGCCCCGCCACACCCGCCGCCGCCGAAACTGAAGGACCCGCCTGGCTCCCCGAGCCGGGCCCGTCCTTCAGAACGCCCTCTTGGGGACGCGCGCTACCCGCCGGTAACCTTCCGCCCACCACATCGTCACCACTGGGGGAAAAGCCCATGGCCGGTTCCGTGATCCTCGCTGGCGCTCGTACGCCGATCGGCAAGCTCTCGGGCGCGTTCGCATCGTTCAGCGCCGCGGACCTGGGCGGTTTCGCCATCAAGGCGGCGCTGGAGCGGGCGGGGGTCTCGCCCGACCAGGTCGACTACGTCTTCATGGGCCAGGTGCTCCAGGCCGGCGCCGGCCAGATCACCGCCCGCCAGGCCGCGGTCAAGGCCGGCGTCCCGATGTCGGTTCCGGCCACCACGGTCAACAAGGTCTGCCTCTCGGGCCTCAACGCCATCTACCTGGCCGAGCGCATGATCCAGAACGGCGACGCCGAGATCGTCGTCGCCGGCGGCATGGAGTCGATGACCCAAGCGCCGTACCTGCTGCCCGGGGCCCGCGCCGGCTACCGCCTCGGCGACCAGAAGGTCGTCGACTCGATGATGTACGACGGCTTGTTCTGCGCGTTCGACCTCTGCGCGATGGGTGCGGGCACCGAGAAGTACGCGGCCTCGGCCGAGATCCTGCGCATGCCGCAGGACGAGCTCGCCGCCAAGTCGCACCAGCGGGCCGCCGCCGCCGCGAAGAACGGGCTCTTCGACGACGAGATCATCCCCGTCGAGGTCCCGCAGCGCCGGGGCGACCCGATCGTCGTGAAGGAGGACGAGGGCGTCCGTGGCGACACCACCGCGGAGAGCCTCTCGAGCCTGCGTCCGGCCTTCGACAAGTCCGGCAACATCACCGCGGGCAACGCCAGCCAGATCTCCGACGGCGCCGCTGCGGTCATCGTCACCTCGAAGGAGAAGGCGGAGCAGCTCGGCGTCACGCCGCTCGGCGAGATCACCGGCTACGGCCAGGTCGCCGGCCCCGACCCGTCGCTCCTCACCCAGCCCTCGGGTGCGATCAGGGCTGCGCTCGAGCGCTCCGGCGGCAAGGTCTCGGATCTCGACCTCTTCGAGCTCAACGAGGCGTTCGCAGCTGTCGGTCTCGCCTCGATGGACGACCTCGGGATCAGCGACGACATCGTCAACGTGAACGGCGGCGCGATAGCGCTCGGTCACCCTGTCGGCATGTCCGGCACCCGGGTGGCGCTCACGCTGCTGCTCGAGCTCGCCCGTCGCGGTGGCGGCTCGGGCGCTGCCGCGCTGTGCGGCGGTGGTGGTCAGGGCGACGCCATCCTGCTGAAGACCGTCGCCTGAGCGACGGCCGGCGCCGCCGGCTGTTCAGTTCCCGCCCTCGTCCTCGGACGCAGCGAGGCACTTCTCGAGCGCCGCGTTGCCGGCGCGCTCCGACGCGGTCGCGCTCGGCTTCTCGATGTCGCAGTCGTCCCAGAACTCCTGGGGGTACCAGAGCCACTCGTCACCGCCGGTCCACATCCGGGTGATCGAGCGCACCTGCTTGCGGTCGATGCGCTGCAGGCCGGCGGACAGGGTGTCGAAGAGGGTGCGGGCCGGGACGATGTACCACGCCCCGTCGCGCTGCTCGACGACGATGCGCGGCGCGGCCACCCCGGTGCCCAACGAGTCGAAGAGACCGACGGGCGACATCGACGACGAGTCACCGGCGCACCACTTCGTCGTCGAGGACTGCGGGCCGTCGGGCGAGGCCCCGGGATCGAAGTCGCCCCCGTTGGTGTCGATGCCGCCGATGACGTCATCGGGGACATCGACCTCGCCCCCGATCGGCTGACCGACCTCGACGAACGTGTCGTCGAAGCTGAAGTGGGTGGTCACCTTGGTGCACCGGCCGTCGAAGGCGATGTCCATGCCGTCGTCGTCGTCACCGATCGAGACCTTGTATGCCTTGGCCTCCACGACCTTGCGACCCTCGGTCCCGTCGTGCACCTCGAGCTGCAGGTCGTCGACGGACACGCCGTTCTGGTCGTCGGCCTCGGCGTCCTTGGTCGCGTCGACGATCAGCGGGCCGTAGTCGTGCAGCACCGCCATCTCGTCGCTCGACGTGAGCTCGATGAGCCGGCGCACGTCGAGCGCGGTCGCCGCGGCGACCGCCTCGCGCACCGCCGCCTCCGGGCTGGGCGCGCCCCGCTCGGGGATGCCCGCTCCGAAGGTCGGGACCGCGGGCTCGGGATCCGCGTCGCGGCGGATCGCCTCGGCGATCGAGTAGAGGAGGCTGACCCGCCAGCCACCGTCGCGCCGCAGCGCGACCAGCTTGATGCCCTGCAGCGGCTGGGTGGTGCTGGTGTCGTCGATGTCGGCGTCCTGCCGGTCGATCACCTCACGGACCACGGGACCGAGCGGCAGCTTGTCGATCGCCACGCTGCTCGACAGCTTCCCGCCGGTCACCTCCACCATGGCCACGCCGTCGCCGAGCTCGTGGCTCGACAGCTCGAGGCCCTGCACGTCGAGCTCGATGCCCGAGATGTCGTCGAGGTCGAGATCCTTCGACGCGACGTCGAGCCGACGCGCTTCGCCGGCGACGTGTTCGACCGCGGGTCGCAGCACCGATCGCTCCGACGGCGTGATCGCCTGCACCACCCCGATCGCGTCCTCGTCGCTGATCGCGCCGAACAGGTCGCGCACCGCTCCCTCGGGGTCTGACGCGCCGTCACCCTGGGCCAGCGAGGCCAGGCCGAAGCCGGCGGCGAGGACGGCGATGACCGACGCGATCGCGATGGCGACCCGCCGACCGGGTCGACCCTTCGGCCCCGGCGGGCGGACGTAGTCGAGGTCGGCCGCGGTCGGTGGCTCGTCGAAGGGCTCAGCCCAGCTGGGTCGCTCTTGCTCGGACACGATGCCGCCTCTCGTGGATGATCACCTCGGCCGCCGCCAGGAGCGCGAGGGAGCCGCCGGCCGCCCCGGCCGGTGTGCCCCAATCGGTCGAAAGGGGCCCGGACATGAGCTTCACGGCGAGCAGAGCGATCGCAGCGCCGGTCACCGCCAGGAGCACCGCGCCCAGCACGGGGCGGTCGAGCACCAGCGCCAGCACCGAGAGGGCACCCACCAGCGGCACGAAGTACCAGGCCGCGGCGGCCGCCGGCTGCAGCCATCCGCCGAGCACCCCGAGGTCCTGGGCGGCCCGGACCACCTCGTAGCTCGAGCGGGTCGCGGCGCCGCTGTCGACCCACGGCGCGAACGTCGCCGCCACGCAGAGCGCCGCCAACCCGCCGAGCACCGGCCGCCTCATCTGCGCTCCATCGGATCCTTGTCGGCGTCGCAACCGAGTTGTAACGTCATCGCAACACCCCGGGTCGGGCCCCTCCCCCCTCTCTGGACCGGTCCGGGGTCGCTCGAGGTGCCTGCTCCCGCTGGTGTTCCAGCTCCACGCCCGGTCGCTGACGGCCTGCGGTGAGCGGTGCCTCGGGCCGCTCGATGTGACGAGGCGAGCCTCAGGCGTCGAGCTCGCGTCGACCCTCGAGCGCCCGACCGAGCGTCAGCTCGTCGGCGTACTCCAGGTCGCCACCCACCGGCAGCCCGCTGGCGATCCGGGTGACCGTGATCCCGAGCGGCTTGAGCAACCGGGCGAGGTACATCGCGGTCGTCTCGCCCTCGATGTTCGGGTTCGTGCAGAGGATCACCTCGGTGATCCCCTCCGGATCGAGCCGGGCCAGGAGCTCCTTCACGCGGAGCTGGTCCGGGCCGACCCCGTCGATCGGGCTGATCGCGCCGCCGAGCACGTGGTAGCGGCCGCGGAACTCGTTGGTTCGCTCGACCGCGACGAGGTCTCGGGGCTCCTCCACGACGCACACGACTGTCGCGTCGCGGCGCTCGTCCGTGCAGATGTTGCACAGCTCCGACTCGGACACGTTGAAGCAGCGGGTGCACCACGAGATGCGCTCCTTGGCCTCGGTGATCGCACGCGCCAGGCGAGCTGCGTCCTCCCGCGAGAGCTTCAGCAGGTGGAACGCGATGCGCTGCGCGGACTTCGGGCCGATCCCCGGGAGCCGGCCGAGCTCGTCGATGAGGTCCTGGACCGGTCCCGCATACGCGCTCACTGACCGAGCAGCCCGCCCAGCCCGCCGAGGTCGACACCGCCGAGCGCGCCCGTCTGCAGCTCCTGCACCTGATCGACGGCGTCGTGGAGCGCGGCGAGGACGAGGTCCTGCAGCATGTCGACGTCGTCGGGGTCGATCACGTCGGGCGAGATCGTGATCGACTGGAAGTCCATCGCGGCCGTGACGGACACCTTCACGACGCCGCCGCCGGCCACGCCCTCGACGATCGTCTGGGCGGCCCGCTCCTGGATGTCGGCCATCTGCTGCTGCATCTGGGTGGCCTGCTCGAGCAGCGCGTTGAAGTCGAGGCCACCGCCACCACCTCCGCCGAGGAGCGCGCCGAGCCCACCGGCGTCCCCGTCGGGCTGCTCAACCAGGTCCGGCACGATCGGTTCGTCCTCGTCGGGCATCAGGAACCCTCCTCCAGCACTGCGCCGGGGAACGCGTCGGTCAAGCGATCCAGATCGGTCTTCACGTTCGGCGCCGGCTCGGTGTCGCGGACGTCGATGTGCTCCATGTCGTCGTCGGGAGCCCCACCGTCGCGAGGCGCACCGCTCGGGGCGCCGGCCTCGGGGGGCGCGTTCCCCGGATCGACGACGAGTCGCAGCCGGAGGTCGCGGCCGAAGTGGTCGCGCAGCGCCGCCTCGACCTCGGGGCGCTTCTGCTCGCACTTCTGGCGATGGACGTCGTTCGGGAGCGCGAACACGACCTGACCGTCCTCGGGCGGGAGGAAGCGACCGCCTCCGTACATCGCCCGGGTCAACCCGCCGAGCCGCGGGAGCACCGAGTCGCCCCAGGCGATCGTGAGCGCGTCGCGCTCGGGCACATCGCCGTCCCCACCGCTGCTCGCAGCAGGTGCCGGAGCCGCAGCCGGGGCGGCGGGCTCGCTCGCCGGCTCGGGAGTCGGCGCTGGCGCATCGCGCTTGGTGCCACCGCGCTTGGGGACCGGCGGCGGCGCAGCCGCGCGCTCGGATGTGGCGCGCTCGGCCGGCGCGGGCCGGCTCGGACGAGCGGGTGGCGCCTCGCGGACCTCCGCGCTCGGTCGCGGGGCCGGAGCGGCGCCACCGGCCAGCGCCTGTTCGAGCCGCTCGATGCGGGCGGTGAGCGCCTCGACATCGGCGGTCGTCTCGGGCCGGGTCAGGTGGACCAGGGCGACCTCGAGCGCGATGCGGGGCTCGGTCGCCTGGCGCATCTCGAGCAGCGCCTGGCCGACCTCCTCCATGGCGCGGGTCGTGGCCCGGTCGCCCAGCCGCTCCGCCCACGCCTCGGCGCGATCCCGATCGCTCGCAGTCGCCTGGTCGAGCGGCGCGCCCATGCGGACGAGGAACACCTCGCGCAAGCGGCCGAGCAACGCCTCGGCGAGCGTGCGCGGATCGCGTCCACCCGACATCGCCTCGGACACGGCCTTGATCGCCAGACCCGCGTCGCCGTCGCAGATCGCGTCGACCAACGACTCGACGTGGCCGCCCTCGGGCACCACGCCGCCGGCCGCGACGGCCTGGTCGAGGGCCGACAACGTGTCGCGCGCCGAACCGCCGCCCTGGCGGACGACGTGGTCGACCACCTCGGGGGCGACGTCGAGCCCGGCGTCCGAGATCACCCAGCGAACGTGCTCGGCGAGTACATCGGCCGGCAGCAGGTGGAACTCGTAGTGCTGCGTGCGACTGCGGATGGTGTCGAGCACCTTGTGCGGGTCCGTCGTCGCCAGCACGAAGGTGACGTGCGGCGGCGGCTCCTCGAGCGTCTTCAACAACGCGTTCGAGGCGCCCGGCGAGAGCATGTGGACCTCGTCGAGGATGTACACCTTCGTACGTCCCGGCGAGCCGAGCGCCACCCGCTCGATGAGGTCGCGGACGTTCTCGACCTTGTTGTTCGAGGCGGCGTCGAGCTCCTGCAGGTCGTAGGAGGTGCCGGACTCGATGGCCACGCACGACTCGCACTCGCAGCACGGCTCGCCGTCCTGCAGGTTGGTGCAGTTGAGCGCCTTGGCGAGGATGCGGGCGGTCGAGGTCTTGCCGGTGCCGCGGGGCCCGCTGAACAGGTAGGCGTGGCCGACCCGGTCCTCCCGGACCGCGTTGCGCAGGGCGTTGGTGACCTGCTCCTGGCCCTTCACCTCGCTGAACCGACGCGACCGGTAGCGGCGGTAGAGGGACTGGTAGGCCATCGAAGCGACTCTACCGACCGTCCCTCGGAGGGTGCTCCGCCCGCTCCCACAGGTGGCGGTCAGGCGATCTGCGGCACACCGCGGTCTCCGCTGAGAGCTGCTGCCTCCCGGCCCTGACTCGGTTCACGGGCCACGATTGCACAGGGCCCGACCGCCACCTGCGAGAGCGGGCGACCGCTCAGGGTAGCCTCTCGGGCTCCAGGAGGGTTGCGAGAGCGGCCGAATCGGCACGCTTGGAAAGCGTGTGTGGCGCAAGCCACCGTGGGTTCAAATCCCACACCCTCCGCTCAGAGCGTGCGGTCGCGC
>JAFBAD010000001.1 GCA_019247975.1 Acidimicrobiia bacterium | reverse complement strand
ACCTTCAGCGGTGACGGCAAGGTCATGGTCGACGGTGGCTCGAAGCTCAACGACACGGCGTTCTCCGCGGCCCTGGCCAAGGACGACAAGATCGTGCTCGGCGGCTTCATCTACAACAGCGCCGGCATGGACTTCGGTGTGGCCCGCCTGAACTGGAACGGCACGCAGGACGGCTCCTTCAGCGGTGACGGCGTCGCCTCCACCTCGACGCTGGCGACCTCGAACGAGCAGATCGAGTCGATCACGATGGCCCCGAACGACCGCATCCTCGCCATCGGCGAGAACCTGGGCGGCTGGTCGATGGTCGCCTACCAGGGCAACGCCAGCCCGACGCTGACGATCAACGACGTGTCGCTCAACGAGCCCGACTCGGGCACGGCCAACATGACCTTCAAGGTCAAGCTGTCCGCCGCCTCGACCTCGGCGATCACGGTCAACTACGTCACCACGGCCGGCACGGCCAAGGCCCCCGGCGACTACACGACCAAGACCGGCACGCTGACCATCGCCGCCGGCAAGACCAGCGGCTCGATCGTGGTCCCGGTCGTCGGTGACAAGGTCAAGGAGGCGAACGAGACCTTCACGGTCAACCTGTCGCAGCCGACCAACGCCGGCCTCGCCGACGCAGCCGGCACCGGCACCATCGTCAACGAGGACTGATCCCCGGCAGACACCCCCACAGCTGAAATTGGCCCGGTTGCCCGCGACATGCGCGGGGAACCGGGCCAATTCCGCGTTTCGGGTCAGGAGGTGAGGAGGCCCTTGATGTAGGCGGCCTGGCCGGCGTGCTGGATGCAGTCGTCGGCGACGCTCACGAGCCGCACGCCGAGGGTCACCGGCGGATCCCAGTGCTCGTCGATCACCCGGTCGAGGTCGTCGGGCCCGAGGCCCTCGAGGTAGGTCTTGGTCTGCTCGTCGACCGCCTGCACGTAGTCGAGCAGCGGACCGGGGCCGTCGGGCCGGACCCCGCCGACCTGCTCGGTGGAGTGGCCGTAGCCGTTGTCCGAGCCGTCGGTCTCCAGGCCGAAGCGGCCGGCCCAGTCGCCGCTCTCGTAGAGCTGCGGCCGGCCGAGCAGGTCGGCGAACTGCTGGTCCTGCACCCGGGCCAGGTGCCAGACCAGCCAGGCGATGGTGTTCGCCTCCGGTGCCGGACGGGCGAGCAGCTGGTCGGCGGAGAGCCCGTCGACCGCGTCCTCGACGAGGTGGGGCACCCGCCCGTAGAGATCGGTCAGCAGCGCGGCGACGTCCATGCGCGATTCCTAGCGCGACGATGGCGGTCATGCACCGGCCGCCACCCGGCGTGTGGGTCGATCCCCGGGTGGAGGTGCGTCCGTCGGCGATCGAGGGACAGGGCCTGTTCGCGGCCGAGCCGATCGACGCCGGCGAGGTGGTCGTCGAGCTCGGCGGCCGGATCGTCGACCAGGCCGAGCTCGACCGGCTGATCGCGGAAGGGACGGACTACGTCGACTCGGTCACCATCGACGTCGACCAGCACCTCGTGCTCCCGGCCGGATCGATCGCCCACTTCGGCAACCACAGCTGCGACCCGAACCTGCGAGTCGACCGCCCATACCGGCTGGTGGCCGGCCGAGCGGTCGCCCGCGCCGAGGAGCTGACCGTCGACTACGGGACGATCTCCGGCGCGGACGGCTTCTCGATGGTGTGCCGCTGTGGCGCAGCGACCTGCCGGGGTGTCGTCACGAACGACCGTTGGCGGCCGCTGGCGTAGGGCTCAGGCTCCGCCGCCGTACGCCGGGTACGAGCGGCCGCGCGGCACGACCTCGGGACCGGCCTCGGCGCCCCAGCCGGTCCAGCCGGGTTGCGGATAGCGGGCGAAGAGCTCGAGGTAGGGACCGGGCGAGCACGCCTCGATGATCGGGTACAGCTCGTCGGGCTTGCGGCTGTGCTCGCGCTTCTGGGTGGCCAACAGGTTGACCTGCCGCCGGGCGGGATCGAGGGTGCGCAGCCGGCCCCGCACCCCGAAGAGCACCGGCTCGGTCACGTTGCGGAAGTAGAAGCCGACGCCCCGGCCGTCGCTGCCGCCGTCCTTCCGGACCTTGTGCCACACGAGCATGGTCTTGTACGTGTAGCCCCACCCCTCGAGGACGCGCAGGCCTTCGTCGAGGAGCGCGTTGGGCACCCACAGGCAGCAGTGCGATGCGGGGAGGACGACGTCCGCGACGGGCAGCGCGGCGATCTCCTTCCACGTCATCGTGTCGTAGCGGGAGAGCCGGCGGTGCTCGGGCGCGACCTTGCCGGTGCGGTTCTGGAAGCGCCACGGCGGGTCGGCGAGCACGGTCCCGAAGCGCGCGCCCGCCAGGTCGTCGAAGACCGCCACCGCGCCAGTGTGCACGGTCCGCCGCGGACCGGGGGGTGTTGCCAGCCTCACCCCCGCGGGTGAGGTGGTCGGTTTGCACCGAACCGGGGTCGGTGTCTGAATGGCTCCCGGGTGGGCCGAGATCGTCTGGGAAGGACCAGCTTTGTCGCGCACATCACTCACACGGATCCTGACGACGGCCGTCGTCGTCGGGACGTTCTTGCTGATCTCCATGCCTCGGGCCGAGGCGACGACGTCGTTCACCTACACGGTCACCTCGACCGGCGACATGAACGACACCAACCTGAAGGACGGCGCCTGCACCGGCACGTGCACGCTGCGGACGGCCATCGAGCAGGCGAACGCCAACTGCTCGGTCGACCCGACGGTCTCCACGACGATCAAGTTCGACATCCCTGGGTCGGGCGTCCAGACGATCACTCCCGTCGACGTCACGAACGCCGGCGACCAGAGCCACCTGGCCCCCCTCCCCGGCATCAGCTGCCCGGTGGTCATCGACGGCTGGAGCCAGGGCGGTGACGGCTACCGGGGACCGCCGCTCGTCGAGCTGAACGGATCCGTCGCGGCCCAGCACTTCGGTGCGTCGGGCCTCGGCTTCGGCGGCAACGACAACGGCAGCACCGTCGACGGCCTGGTGATCAACCGCTGGAAGGGCTCGGGGATCGAGGCCACCGGCCGGGGTGGGTCGACCTCCGTGGCCGCGTTCACCTTCATCGGCAACTACATCGGGACCGACCCGACCGGCACGATCGCCGAGCCGAACACGGACGACGGCATCACGATCGGCACCATCGGCCGGGCCACGATCGGCGGCACCTCGGCGGCCGATCGCAACCTGCTGTCCGGCAACGGGAAGCGGGGCGTCTTCTTCCAGGGTCCGAACACCGGAGGCGCCAGCGTCGTGCAGGGCAACTTCATCGGCACCGACGCCACCGGCACCTCGGCGATCCCCAACGGCATGTCGGGGGTCGAGCTCCAGGGCAACGCCGGCTCGACCATCGGCGGCACCGCGGCCGGCGCGGGCAACCTCATCTCGGGCAACGGCGACCAGGGCATCGCCATCGGCGGGCAGAACGTCGGCTCGATGACCATCCAGGGCAACCGCATCGGGACGGCGGCCGACGGCACCAGCGCGCTCGGCAACACCCACTCGGGCATCGAGCTCGTCGACAAGGCCACGAAGGACAGGATCGGCGGGACCTCGGCGGCCGCCGCGAACACCATCGCCTTCAACGGTCGGGCCGGCGTGACGATCGGCAACGGCAACGGGCACCGGATCGTCGGCAACTCGATCCACGACAACGGCGGCCTCGCCATCGACATCACCTCGTGCGGCACCGACGCGTGCGGCGGCGTCTCCACCAACGACAGCGGCGACGGCGACTTCGGCCCGAACGGGTGGCAGAACTTCCCCGTCATCACCTCGGTGAAGAACGCCGACGGGCAGACGACCGTGACCGGCACGCTCGACTCGACGCCGAACAAGAAGTTCACGATCGACCTCTACGCATCGGCGCAGTGCGACGACAGCGGCTACGGCGAGGGCCAGCGGTACCTCGGAGCCACCACGGTCACCACGAGCGGCGCCAAGTCCTTCTCGTTCACGGTCGCGAAGGTCTCGCAGCAGCAGATCAGCGCGACGGCGACCGACGGCGCCGGCGACACCTCGGAGATGTCGGCCTGCGTGAAGTCGCCGAAGTGACGGATCGGTGATCCGGGCTGCGCGGGCCGACGAATGGGGTCCGTGACCGATTACGACGCGATGCGGCTCGCCGAGCTGAGGTCGATCAGCGAGTACCTGCACGACCTCGACGAAGCCGACTGGGACCGCGAGAGCCTGTGCGAGGGTTGGCGGGTGCGCGACGTGGTGAGCCACATGTGCGTCGGCTACACGACACCGATGCCCTCGATGTTCGTGAAGATCGCGAAGCGGGGGTTCAACGTCCCCAAGGCGTCGAACGACGAGTCGATCGCGTTCGGCTCGTCGCACACGCCCGACGAGATCCTCGCGGTCTTCGACGAGATCCACACGAACGACATCCGGCGCGGCATCGCCAAGGTGATCAAGCCGAACGAGGGCCTGGTCGACCACCTGATCCACCACCAGGACGTGCGCCGGCCGTTGGGCCGGCCCCGCCTCGTGCCCGAGGACCGGCTGGTCGCCGCCCTCGGCGTGGTCCCCGGACTCGGTGGGTTCGTGGGCGCCAAGAAGCGGGTCGCGGGGCTGCGGCTCGCGGCCGACGATGTCGACTGGTCCCACGGCGACGGCCCTGCGGTCACCGGCCCGGGCGAGGCGATCCTGTTGGCCTCGAGCGGCCGGCCGGTCGCGCTGGCCGAGCTCGAAGGCGAGGGCGTCGAGACCCTCCGCGGACGGCTGGCGGCCTGACCCGGTGCCTGCACTCGGTGCCTTGTTGCCCCGAACGTCGGTCGGTAGGGTCGGCGCCGTGCTTCCCGGGGGGGAATGCGGGCCAGGAAGGGCCCCCGTGTCGACCGACGACCTCACGCTCGCGGCGCGGCTCGTGGCGGCGGACGAGGGTGCGCTGGCCGAGGCGTACGAGCGCTACGCGGGTCTCGTCTACGGGCTCGCGCGCCGCGTGCTCGCCGACGAGGCGATGGCCGAGGAGGTCACCCAGGAGGTCTTCGTCTACCTCTGGGAGCACCCGGCAAAGTTCGATCCCACGCGCGGCACCATGCGCTCGTGGCTCGGTGTGCTCGCGCACCGGCGCAGCGTCGACCGCGTGCGCGTGGAAGCGCGCCGGTCGCGACGTGAGGCGAGCGTCGCGCCGGTCGGCCAGGTCACTGACGCGCAGAACGAGGTTGACGACGAGCTCTCGCGGGCATGGTTGGCAGGGTGCGTCCGCGAGGCCATCGACCGACTCCCACCCGAGCAGCGCGAGGCCGTGATGCTCGCCTACTTCGGGAACCGCACCTACCGACAGGTCGCCACCGAGCTGGCCATCCCCGAGGGCACCGCGAAGTCGAGGCTGCGCCTCGCCCTGGCCAAGCTCGACGACCTGCTCCGCCCGAGCCTCACCGATCAGGACACCCCGGCATGGACATGAGCACCAGCGAACTGGTCGACGTCGGCCTCGACGCGATGTCCGCCGACCCGGCGGAGCTGCCCGCCGCGATGTCCGCGCGCATCCTCGGTGCCGCGCAGGCCACCGGCCGCCCGGCCCGTCACAGCGGTTGGGCCACCGACGACGGCCAGCTCACCTCGCACGCCACGTTCATCACCACCGTGGCCGAGCTCAGCCAGTTGCTCTCAACGCTCGCTCCCGCCGACTGGATGCAGCCGACGGAGGTCGCCGGTGGCATGTCGGTGCGCGACCTCGTGCTGCACCTGGTCGGCGTCGAGCGCTACCTGCTCGGCCAGCTCGGACGAGCCGACACGATCGACGCACCGACCGTGGAGCACCACTTCCCCGTGCTCCACGCGGCTGCGTCGGCCGACCTCGGCGGAGCCGACGCGCCGGCCGTGGCCCGGGCGTGGTGGCTCGCCGCGATGGATCTCGTCGCCGCGACCGCGGAGATCGGCCCCGACCAGGCGGTCACGTACCACGACCTCGCCGGCAGCGTCGGTGGGATGTTGGTCATCCGCACCTTCGAGGTCTGGACCCACGACGACGACATCCGGCGCGCCGTCGGTCTGCCCCTGAACGTGCTCGACGACGCCCGCCTCTCGCTGATGTCCTCCACGCTCATGGGCGTGCTCCCCTACGGCCTCGCCCGCGCCGGCACGGTGCAGGCCGGTCGCACGGTGCGCTTCGACCTCACCGGTCCGGGTGGCGGCGCCGCGTTCGTGGCGTCGCTGTCGCCGGACGAACCGCCGGGCGACCCGGACCTCGTCATCGAGACCAGCGCGCTCGACCTGTGCCGGCTCGCGTCGAACCGCATGTCGATCGACGACATCGACGTGCGCATCGACGGTGACCGCTCGTTGCTCCGGCCGGTGCTGGTCGGCGCGGGCGCGTTCGCGATGGACTGACGCCGAGTCGCGCCGGCGCGCTACTTGGTGCTGATGGTGACCGTGTCGACGGCGAAGTTCCCGGACCCGTCGGTGACGGTCACCTGGAAGGTCATCGACTCGCCGTGCTTGTGCGGACCGGTCACCGTCGTCTTCACCGCCGTCGGGTCCTCGATCTCGACGGCCGGTCCTGTGAGCTGCACCCACGCATAGGTGAGCGGCTCGGCCAGCGGATCACAGGACCGGCTGGCGTCGATGGTGAAGTCGGCGTCGGCTCGTGCAGTTGCGTCGTCGCCCGCATCAGCCAGCGGGTCGGGCGTGGCAGCGGTCGACCACGCGAGCGCGATCGAACCCTGCGCGCCCTGCGCTCCGTCGACCGCGACGTCGAGGACCGTTCCCGGACTGACGGCATACGAGGCCTGGCTGGCGGTGCCGCCTCCGCCGTCGTCGTCCACGGCCCGCTGCTTCAGGCTCTTGAACTTCGTGCCGGTGTAGATGCCGAGCAGCGTGTCGAAGTCACTGCCGGCGGTCGTGAAGGTGACCGTGCCGCACACCGGTGACGTCCAGGTGAACCACACCGACGCGCCACCGACGTCACCGTGATCAGGCTCGCCCACCTCGCGCGTGGCCTGGACGTTCGTCGCGCTGACCGAACCGCTCGCGTCGGTGAGCGCGGTCGGCGCCGAGAAGGAGTCGTCGGCCGGACCGGCCGCGAGCGCGGCCACCAGGTTCGGCAGCGGACCGATCTCACCGGCGAGCGCGCCCGCCCCGAAGTTCTGCGGGGTCCCCGTCGCGATCAGCCGGGCGCGCAGCGACTGCGGCGTGAGGTCGGTGCCGTGGGCGCTCTCGTACGAGCTCGACACCACGGCGGCTGCACCGGCGACCATGGGCGCTGCGCTCGACGTCCCCGAGAACGCCTGCGTGTACCAGTGGTTCGGGCCACCGCTCTGCAGGTCGCCGTAGCCGGTGGTCACGACGCACTCGCCCCAGCCCTGCACGTCGACGCGCGAGCCGTAGGACGAGAAGTCGAGGCGGGAACGGGTGGGCCGGCCGTAGAAGCGGCACGGCGCCTCGCCGGCGCCGACGATGACCGCTCCCGAGTCGGGCCGCCCGCCCGGGAACGAGGTGCCGTACTCGGCCGCGTCGAGGTTCTGGTCGCCGTTGCCGGCCGGCTCGACCACGGTGATGCCCGCGGCGGTCGCGAGCGCGATCGCGTCGTACACCGAGGGCACCCACTCGGCCGCGACGCACCCGTCCTCCGTGTTCGAGTTGCAGCCGCCGTTCGCACCGGCGATCTGCTGCTCGACGAGGATGACGTCACCTGGTGAGGAGTGGGTGCGGGCCAGGTTGATCGCGTTCGTCAGTTCGTACCCGTGCGTGTTGTACGCGTTGATCAGCCGCAGCTGGGCGTCGGTCGCGACACCGGTCACGCCGAGCGCGTCGCGCGTGCCCACGAGCTCGCCGAGCACGGCCGTGCCGTGGTCGTTGTCGGTGAAGGGATCGACCGGTGTGCCGTTGGCGATCAACACGTCGGACGGCGCTGCGGCGTCGAGGTCCTCGTGGCTCCGGTTCCAGCTGTACTCGATGTCGGTGATCTGCACGGCCGACCCACGGTTCGTCGCGGTCGACGCGAGCGCGTTCGCGCCGATGCCGGTCGGCGCCGCGTCGCGGTAGTGCTGCTTCGAGACGAAGCTCGGGGTCGTCGGTGGGGGCGACGCCTGCGGTTCGGCGTAGGCGACCTCGACCGCATCGAGGGCGTTCAAGCGGTCGACGACCGACGCGACGTCGGTGCCCGCGGGCACCGTGACGCGGTACCAGAGGTTGAGGTCGGCTTGGCGGCGTCCGGACCGCTCCTCGGCCCGCTCGCGGTCCGCCGTGACGGCAGCTTCCGGCTCCGACACGAGCCGCTCGGCCCGCCAACCGGCCACGCCCCCGAGCGCGGTGCGCACCTCGCGGGCGTCGGCCGCCCGGCCCCGGGCCACCGCGCCGCCCAGCAGGCGCAGCCCGCTCCCCTCCCGGAACTTCACGTCGATCCGGGTGCTCGAACCACCCGCACCGAGACGCGTGGGGTTGGTCGCCTTCGACGCCGGGACCCGGGCCGCCAGCGGCCGGGCCGCACCGGAGGAGGTGGTCGGCGGGGCGGCGTCGACCGGGAGGGAGGACCACATGCAGGTCGCACCCGCGGTCAGGCATGCCACGGCGACAGCCACCACCCGACCGAACCTCACGTGCATTCCCAGCCTCCGCCGACACAGTGCGTCGCCCGGCCTCGAGGCTATCTGCGTCCGGCAGTGGTTGACTGCTTGGCGTTGACGACGAACCCACCGTCGGGGTGGCCGGCGGCGTCCATGCCGCCGCGGGCCCGGGTCATCTCCGACAACGACTACTGCGGCGATCCGGACGGCCTCGTGCAGCTGGCCCACCACCTGCTCTGCCCGAGCGTGGACATCCGAGCGGTCGTGGGCTCCCCGCCCGCCCCGCGCGACCCCGCCGCCGACGGGACGCCGGCCGTCGCGTCCGTGGCGGCAGCACGCGTGGTCGCGGACCTGGCGGGCCGAGCCGACGTCCCGATCCTCGCCGGCGCCGACGAAGGGCTGATCGATCCGATGCAACCGCGATCCAGCGAGGGTGCGGCCGCGATCGTCAGCGAGGCGATGCGCGACGACACCGACGTCCCGTTGTTCGTCGCGTGCGGCGGCGGGCTCACCTCGATCGCCTCGGCCTGGCTGACCGAGCCGGCCATCGCAGCGCGGCTCACGCTCGTGTGGATCGGCGGGCGGGAGCACCCCGATCTCGCCGTACCGGCCGACGAGGAGCTGGGCCTCGAGTACAACGCGTCGATCGACCCCGTGGCCGCGGAGGTCGTGTTCAACCGCTCCGATCTCCGCTTGTGGCAGATCCCCCGCGATGTCTACCGGCAGGTCCTCGCGTCACGCAGCGAGCTGCTGGTGCGCATGGCCCCGCACGGCGAGCTCGGCCGCCACCTCTTCGACGCGCTGGCGCGGACGACCGACCTGCTCAACGGCTGGGGTGTCCACATGGGCGAGACCTACATCCTGGGTGACAGCCCGCTCGTGCTGCTCACGGCGCTGCTCTCGAACTTCCACCCGGCTCCGTCGTCCAGCCGCTGGGTCGACCGCCCCCGGCCGCGCCTCTCCGCCGACGGCTCGTACGAGCCCACCGACGATGGGCCGCCGATGCGCATCTTCACGCAGCTCGACACCCGGCTCGTCCTCGAGGATCTCGACGCGAAGCTGGCGCTCCGGTGATCCGCTTCCTGGACGTCGGGGATCGCCGCCTCGCGTACGCGGTGTCGGGTGACGGCCCGCCGCTCGTGGCGCCGGATGCCCCGCAGCGTGCGTCCGCTCATCGTGGGCCGGGCCACGAGGCCTGAACGCACCGACCCGTAGGCTGCGGCCGTGGAGCTGCCGCGGTTCGGGCACGACGTCACCGCCGACGATGTCGCGGCGGCGGTGCAGGCGTGCGGCGCGGCGGTGGTCGAGCAGTTCGTGCCGGCCGACGAGGTCGCGGCGCTCGTGGCCGAGCTCGCGCCGTTCCGTGACGCGACGCCGTCGGGGCGCAACGAGTTCGAGGGCTTCGACACCCGACGCATCTACGCGCTGTTCGCCAAGGTGCGCGGCTTCGACCGCCTGGCCGTCGATCCCCTCGTGCTCGGCGTGCTCGACCGGATCCTCGGCGAGCACTACCAGCTCAGCGGCCCCGTCGGGATCGACATCGGTCCCGGCGAGTCGCCGCAGGGACTGCACCAGGACGACATCGTCTACCCGCTGCCCTTCCCGCACCCGCCGGTCGTCCTCAACACCATGTGGGCGCTCGACGACTTCACCGAGGAGAACGGCGCGACGCGCGTCGTGCTCGGCAGCCACGACACATCGGCGCAGGACCGCCCGGACCCGACCACGGCGGTCACCGCGACGATGCCGGCCGGATCGGTGATGTTCTACGTCGGCACGGTCTGGCACGAGGGCGGCGCCAACCGCACCGACCGGCGCCGCCTCGGCGTGATCCTCGAGTACGTCGTCTCCTGGCTCCGCGCGCAGGAGACCCACGTCCTCGCGGTCCCGCCCGAGATCGCCCGCACCCTGCGGCCGCGCCTGCAGGAGCTGCTCGGCTACAACATCTTCCCGCCGTTCCTCGGCTACGTGGACGGCCGCCACCCGCGCCGCACGCTGGAGGGCTCGGCCTGAGGGCCGACCTCGGTGGAGGTGACGCGACTCGAACGCGCGACCTGTTGCTTGCAAAGCAACTGCTCTAGCCAGCTGAGCTACACCCCCGAAGGGAGGGCCACGGTAGCGCCGCGAGGCGTCGGCTCAGTGATCGAGCACGAGCGCCCTGGTCGTGTCGGCCACCCACGACTCGACCCGATCGAGCGACCAGCCGTAGGTGTCGCGCAGCACCAGCCCGAGGGAGATGTCGGCCAGTGCGGCCATCGTCTCGGCTGCCTCCCCCGCCTCGATCGAAGCGGCCAGCGCTCCCTTCGCCTCGAGGGCGGCGACCACGCTCCGGGCGCCGGCCAGGTGGCGGCGATGCCCCTCGGCGAGCACCGCAGCCAGCTCGGGCTCCGCCGCCGCGCCGGTGGTCAGTGCCTGGACGATGTCGCCGCAGTGCTCGAGGATCGATCGGGTCACCCGCGCCGAGGTGCCGGCGACCACCGCGGGATCGTCGGCGCCGATGCCCTCACGAGCGAGCCGGGCGATGTCGGCCTCCGCGTCGATGAGGTCGTTCAACGCCCCGACGAGCGCCCGCTTCGACCCGACGCTGTCGTAGACGGTCTGGGCGGAGACCCCGGCGGTCTTGGCGATGTCGCGCACGCTCGTCCGGCTGTAGCCGTGCTGGGCGAACAGCACGCGGGCGGCCTGGAGGATCTCGCCGCGCGTCTGCTTGGCCTGGCGCTCCCGGCGGGTCAGCGAGGTGGGCTCGGCCATGGGTCCGGTTGTACCACTTGACACTCGTTCCAGTCTCGTCTTATGGTCGTTCCAGTCACTGGAACATCGTTCCATATCGACCCGACCGGGGGAGGACCCGACCATGACCACCACCGCACCACCCGACCACGGGATCGCGCCGCGCACGCGCTCGATCCCCGCGGTCGGAGACCTCACCGACCGGGCCGCCGGCCTCGGTGCCATCGGCTTCGCCGGGCTCGTGATCGTGCAGAACGTCATCCGCGGGTCCGCACCGCAGCCGGGCGCCGACATCGACGACGTCGTGGCGCACTACGCCGATCACCGGGGCCTGACCGTCGTGCTCACGGTGACCTTCGTGCTCAGCCTCGGTTGCCTCGCCGCCTTCCTCGGAGGCGTCGTCCGACGGCTCGTCACGAGCGGCCGTCCGGGCTGGGCCGTGCTGGGCGGGGCCGGCGGCATGGCCATCATCGCCCTGTTCGCCTCGGTCGTCGCCGCCGAGCAGGCGATCTCGGTCCTCGCGGCCGGGAGCGCACCCGACCCCCAGGCCATCGAGGCGCTGTGGAGCCTCCACAACAGCCTCTTCACGGTGAACATGCTGTTCATCGGCATCGCGCTCGTCGGCCTGTCGCGTGCAGGGATCGCCGCCGGCATCACGCCTCGCGCCTTCGCTCGACTGGCGCCGGCCGGCGCTGCGCTGCTCGCGATCGGCACCCTGAGCGGGCCGTACACCGCCAACGGCGAGGCCATGGTGCTCTTCGGGGTCAGCGTCGTCGGGTTCGTCGTGTGGCTCGCGTTCCTGGTCGCAACCGGCGTCCGCCTCGTCCGATCGGACGCGTCGTGAACGGCTCGGCCGCCGAGCGATCGGTCAGCGAGCTGATCGATGCCATGGCGGACGCGTGGAACCGGGCCGACAGCGCCGCCTACGGCGACCTGTTCAGCGCGGACGTCGACTTCGTGGAGATCCGCGGCGGCCACCACGTCGGCCGGCCGGCGATCGTCGCGGCCCACCAGGCGCTGTGGGATTCGATCTACGCCGGGAGCAGCGTCGAGTACCGGGTGGAGGCGATCCGCCCGCTCGGCGACGCCTACGCCGTGGGTCTGGTCGGCGCCACCATGCGGGCGCCCGTCGGTCCGCTGGCCGGAACGAACCACGCCCGCTTCACCGTCGTCGTCCGCCACGACGACGATCGGTGCGAGGTCGTCTCGTTCCACAACACGCTGGTCCTGGACCAGCCGGCGGCTACCTGACCGGTATGCCGCCGGTGGCGCTGGCGATGAAGTTGCCGATCGGGATGGCGCTCACCTGGGTGTAGATGCCCGGGAACCCCGTGGCCCCGCACCCGTTGCCCTCGCTGGTGATGCCGATCTGACGGTAGCCGCCGGGCACGGCGACGAACATCGGACCGCCGCTGTCGCCCTGGCAGGTGTCGCGACCGGTGCGGCCGGCGCAGATCTGCGTGGCGGCGAAGATCGGACCGTCCCCTGCGTAGGCCGCCTGGCACTCGTCGTCGGCCACGATCGGCACCTGCCCGACCCGCATCCGGTTCGCGTAGCTCGGGGGCACCTCGTGGCCGGGGTCCTGCTGGTTGATGTCACCCCAGCCCGTGACGGTGGCCAGCCGGCCCGGCCGCTCGAGGGCGTCGGTGCCGGTGGTGGCCGGCTTGATCGGCTGGATGGCCGTGATCGCCCGGTCGAGGCGGATCACCGCGACGTCGTTCTTCCCCGAGTCCGGGTTCCATCCGGGGTGGATGGTGATCGCCGCCGCCTTGCGCACGTAGCCGCCCGGACCGGTGAGCACCGTGCGGCCCACCACCACCTGAAGCTGGCTGAGCGGCATCCCGGTGGGGCCGACGAAGTCGACGCAGTGCGCCGCGGTCAGCACGTAGTACGGGCTGATCAGGCTGCCACCGCAGTACTGCTGGTCGAACGCAGTGGGCCCGAACGGCAGGCCGAGCAGCGCGGCCTGGAACGAGTACTGGCCGTTCGCCACCGGGGTGCCACCGACGACCCGGGGGTCGATCTGCCCGCTGGCGCCGGCCACCGCCGGGTCGAGCCCCACCCCGAGCGCGGCGACCGCGGCCACGAGGACCACCGCCACCAGCCGCATCCGGCGCGCCGCGGGCGCGCCTCGCCTCCCACCCATCTCATCGCCTCCCCCGGGACGCGGCGCCCACGCACCGTGTCCAGCCTCGCCGGGATCGTAGCTGGCCCGGCCGGACCGCCGGCAGTCGCTCAGACCGGGGTGAACCCCGTGAAGGTGCCGTCCCCGGCCCGTTCTGCGGCGAAGATCGTGCGCACGGCGGCCACGTCGATCGGGCCGTAGACGTGCGGGTAGCGCTCCGCCTCGTCGTCGTAGCGGGCCGGGGCGGCGATGGCATCGAGGTCGATCTCCAGCGCGAGGTACGGCCGGGGATCGTCCCGGTAGTAGGTGTTCGCGGGGACCAGCAGCTGGTCGAGGCCGTCGGTGCAGTGCACGAAGCCGTCGGCCGCGAAGGCCTCGGGGCGGTAGAGGGCCTGCGTGCGCTGCTCCTCCCAGACGGCGGCGGGGACGAGGTGCCAGGTACTTCCGGATGGGGTGGAGACCACCCGATGAGTCTCGCGGGCCGGGTCATCGTGCTCATGTCCGGGGGGCGGCGGGATCGCTACCATCCGTGAGGATCATCGATCGGCTCGGGCTGCAGCTGGGGAAGGACCGCCGCGGGTGAGCGCTGGAGGGATGTGGAACGGTGCCTGGGCCGTCCGCCGGGACCCGTCTGCCCCTCCCGACGCCCCCTTCGAGCCCGCCGCCATCGACATCGAGCAGCTCCCGCCGGGCGCGCGGGCCACGGTCGCCGCGCTGCTGGCGAGCGCCGGCGGCCCCGGCTGGGAGGCCACGGTCCGCCTGTCGGGCGTCGACGGGCGCCCCTGCGAGGTCGTCCTGCGCTCACGGAGCGACGCCGTCGCCGAGGTCGAGATCACGGGCGCCGGCGAACCACCGCCTCCGCCGGCGCCGGTCGCGACGTCCGCGGCCGGCATCGCCGCGCTCGACGAGCGCCTGCTCGAGCTGGCCCACCTCGGCGTGTGGGTCATCGACACCGAGGGCCGCACCACCTTCGTCAACCGCCGCATGGCCGAGCTGCTCGGGTGGGAGCCCGACGAGCTCCGCACGCGGCCGCTGCTCGGACTGGTCGACGACAGCGACCGCTGGCGGGTCGTGTCGCTGTTCGACCGCCGCCGCGCCGGAGGAGGTGAGCTCCACGACGTCCGCTTCCGCACGCGTGACGGCCGCGAGCTCTGGACGATCCTCGCCACCACCCCGGTGGTCGACGGCGACGAGGTCACCGCGGTCGTCACGGTGGTCACCGACGTCACCGATCGCCACCAGCGCGAGCGCGAGCTCACCGAGGCCGAGCAGCGGTTCCGCTCCTCGTTCGAGGACGCGCCGGTCGGCAAGGCGCTCCTCGATGCCGACGGCCGGCTGCTGGAGGTCAACCGCGCGCTCGCCTCGGCGCTGGGGCAGGAGCCCGTCCGGCTGACCGGGGTGCTGCTGAGCGACCTCATCCACCCCGACGACGTCGGTGCGGCGCTGGAGCTCACCCGCCGTGCGCTCGACGGTGCAGTGGACGGCTTCCACCTCGACGTGCGCCTGCGCCACGCGGACGGCCGTGCGGTGTGGGTCGTGCTCGACGCGTCGCTCGTGCACGCGGACGGCGGGCGCGGCCCCCGGTTGGTCGTGCACGTCGAGGACATCTCGGGTCGCAAGGAGGCCGAGGCCACCGGGCGCGATGCAGTGGCCCGCTTCCAGGCCGCGTTCACGCACGCGCCGATCGGCATGGCCATCGTCGAGCTGGACGGTGGCGTCCGTGACGCGAACCCCGGCCTCTGCCGCATGCTCGGCCTCGACGCGGAGATCGTGCGGGCCTCGAACCTGTTGACCCTGACCGACCCGGAGGACACCGAGGAGCTCGAGCGCCAGCTGGGCGAGCTGCGCGAGGGCCGCACCCGCAGCCTGCGGGTGGAGCTGCGCCTCGTCGCGGCCGACGGCCACACGCTCTGGACGCTGCTGTCGGCCGGCGTGGTCGAGGACGACGACGGCCGGCCCGCGTACCTGGTCGCCCAGGCCGAGGACATCACCGAGCGCCGCTCGGCTGAGCACGACCTCGTCCACCAGACGCTGCACGACCCGCTCACAGGCCTCGGCAACCGGCTCCTGCTCAAGGACCAGCTGCACCAGGCGCTCGCCATCGTCGGCGAGGTGCCGTTCGCAGTGATGTTCCTCGACCTCGACCGCTTCAAGTCGGTCAACGACACGCACGGCCACGACGCCGGCGACGCGCTGCTCGTCGGCGTCGGAGAGCGGCTGCGGCGCATCGTGCGCGGGGGCGACACGGTCGCCCGGCTCGGCGGTGACGAGTTCGCGATCATCGCCCAGGGCATCGCCGACAACCGGGCTGCGAACGCCATGGCCGACAAGGTGCGCGCGGCGCTCCGCGCGCCGTTCCACGTCGGCTCGCTCGACCTCACGGTCACCGCGAGCGTGGGTGTCGTCATCGGCAGCGGCGAGTACGCGACCGGCGATCAGCTGCTGCGCGACGCGGACGTCGCGATGTACCGCGCCAAGGACGCGGGCCGCGACCGCCACGAGCTCTTCAACGACGAGATCCGGCTGCAGGAGATCGAGCGCCACGAGACCGAGCGCACGTTGCGCGGCGCGCTCGACGACGACCGGCTCCGCCTCCTCTACCAACCGATCGTGGATCTGCACACCGGTCGCCCGATCGGCGCGGAGGCGCTGCTGCGCATCGCCGACCCCGACCAGGGCATGCTCCGACCGCGCTCGTTCCTCACCTCCGCGCAGGACAGCCGGCTCATCTTCGACCTCGGCGCGTGGGTGCTCGACCGGGTGTGCGCGCAGCTCGCCGAGTGGACCGACAACGGCCTCGGTCAGCTCGGTGTCTGGGTGAACGTGACCGGCCAGGAGCTGGCGTCGCCCCGCTTCGTCGCCGTCGTGCAGCGGGCGATCGACGCGCACCGGGTCACGCCGGGGCGGCTCCACATCGAGTGCACCGAGAACGCGCTGCTCGAGGCCAACCCCGAGACGCTCGACCACCTCCGCTCGCTGAGCGAGACCGGCGTCGACTTCGGCATCGACGACTTCGGCACCGGGTACTCGTCGCTCGCCTACCTGCGTGAGCTGCCGATCGGCTTCTTGAAGGTCGACCACTCCTTCACCCGCCGGCTCGACGAGCCCGGCGGCACCGCGCTGGTCGAGGCCATCGTGAGCCTCGGCCGCTCCCTCGGGCTCGACATCATCGCGGAGGGGGTCGAGTCCCGCCGTCAGGTCGAGGCGCTCGTGCAGATGGGCTGCGGCGTGGCCCAGGGGCACCTCTTCGCACGACCGGCACCCGCTCACCATCCACGACCCGACGTCCCGCCATCCGTACGCTCTGCCGTGCTGGGCTCACGCCCGGCGCGCGCCACGACCCTTGGATCCTCCGATGCCCAGTGACGCCGAAGAGGCCGACACCACGCACAGCGCCGACGAGC
>JAFBAD010000386.1 GCA_019247975.1 Acidimicrobiia bacterium | reverse complement strand
GCGGCCTTCGTCGCGGTCGGTCTGGGCCATCCAGTTCCGCAGACACGACTCAGAGATCCCGAGATCCGAAGCGAGCTCAGCGACCGGCTTCTCGCGAAGCCGCGCCAGCTCGACCGCGCGTTGACGGAACTCGGGCGGATGCGGACGAGGCATCTGGACTCCTCTCTGACGGCGACCAACGTCGCCTCAGCTCAGGTGTCCGTCAACCCGGGGTACTTCCATCCTTCGTCGGTGGCCCGTTGGGCGTCTTGTGGCCCCAGCGCATCGGCGACCGCCGCAGTGAACGACGCGACCTGGCCGTCGAAGGGATCACCGGCCATCGGCGCGCCGGTGCGCGGTCGCCCATCGCTCGGGACGTCGGCCTCCGTCGTACGCCGGCGCACGGCATCTGCCGCCCCGAGCAGGCGCGCACCCGACCAAACCTGGTCGGTACGCAGCTCGGTCCCTTCAGCCATCCCCCTCTGATGCTTCTCGGCTTCCGCTACGAGCTGTCTCCGATCATGCAGCGCTCGCAAGCGTGAAGGCGACGATGAGCGCGGTAGCGAGCAGGCAGATGACGGTGAACGGGAGATAGGGAATCGGCCGAAGCTGCTCGGCCGACCCGCGATCCGCAACCGCGTCGACGGTGCCCGCGTCGAAGGCCACAACACTCATGACTGTCCCCAGCTGCAGATCGTGTACGAGCGTGAGGTACCCAATGTCCTGATCGCGCAAACTGCGTCTCCTGTGCGGGTCGTCTGTTCTGTCTTGGCCCTAGGTGAGCCCGGCGGCAGCGATCGATGTCTGTGCCCAGACGCGGAGCAGCCTGTCGTCGGCGATGGAGAGGGGCGCCGAGCCGAAGGTCCAAGTGGTCCGCCTCGCCGCGACGAGCGATCCGAGCGCGATGACGGCGACGGCATCGGGGTCGTCGACCTCGGGGGCGGCCGACGCGATGGCACGGGCTGCGGCGCGGTAGCTCAGGTCGACCACCTCGTCCTTCACGGTGGCGGTGAGTTCCGGAAGCCGTCGCGCGTCGTGCTCGAGGACTCGCGTCAGGGTCTCCATTCGGTCCATCACGGCCAGGAACAGTCGTCCGAGATCGACGACGACAGCCCGGAGCGTCTCGGGATCTGAGGCGACTGCGGCAGCGTCGATCGCATCGAGCGTTCGAATGGCAGCGCTCGCATCGTCGAGGTGCTCACGTACTGCCGCTTCGAGAAGGGCCTGCTTGTTGGCGAAGTGCTTGTAGAGACCGCCCCGCCGGGGCTGGAGCCCCACGGCGGTCTCGATGTCGGCCACCGAGGTCGCTCCGTAGCCCTGGTCCGCGAACAGCTGCATCCCGGCATCGATGAGACGTTGCCGGGTCGGTGTTTGGGCGACCACACCAGGAGGGTAATCGTTTTATTACCGAGGAGGAGTGATGCGTGACCCGTTGCGTCAGGTCGATGGTTCGAAGCCGCCGGGCGTGGTTCGTCGGGCGTTCTCCAGGATTGCGCTTACTCGCGGCCTGCTGTTCTTCTCCAGGCACGTCAGCTGGAAGCTCGATCCAGTGCTCCTCAGTCTGAGTCGCGGGCGCATCGCCTCGACGGGGACGATCCCGACGGCTGTCCTCCAGACGCGAGGCGCACGGACCGGAGAGCTTCGTCGCAACGCCGTGATCTACTGGCGTGACGGTGACGCTGCGGTGATCGCGGCGTCGCAGGCGGGAGGGCCGAACAACCCTTCGTGGGTTCTACAACCTGCGCGCCACCCCGGAGGTCGAGTTCGCCAGAGTGCCGATGCGAGCAACCATCGTGGAGGACGAAGGGGAACGTTCCCGGCTCTGGGCGGTCGGTGATCGCACGTTCCCGGCTTTCGTCGCCTATCGCACGATGGCGGAGACCTCGGGGCGAACGATCCCGCTGATCCGCTTGGAGCGATCGAGCGCGGCTTGCTTGAGCACCTGACCGGTACTGTCCGCGCTCCTGGATCCTGCCGACGTCGAACGGGGACGCGCCCTCAGCCGGACCGAAGCCGTCGCCCTCGCCACCACCCACCAGGCGCACGATGGTGGCGGTCATTCCCGGCCCTGAGCGGATGCGGCAGAAGGAGCGGTAGGTCCCGGGCGACCACGCCGCTGGTCGAGGAAGCGTCTGGGCGCCTCAGGCGAGTCGCTTCTGTTCTGAGATCGTGTGGACGACGATCGACGTCTTCGTCGGGGCGAGGGTCGGTCCCGACGGCGCCGGTGCCTGCGATCGCCGCTCTCCTTGGGCCGCGAGATGGGCGTCGAGCGCGGCCTGGTTGCGCCACTCCTCGACGAGCACGGCTCGCGTCGGGTGCAACGGGTCAGGCGCGATCGTGTACTCGGTGCACCCGTCCTCGCTCCGGGAGATGCGCATGCCCTCGTGCGCCTGTTCGATCCATCCCTGGCGGGCGGCCTCGTCCTCGAACTCGAACGCGCCGGTGACGACGATCATCTGACTGGTCCTCCTGGTTGTCTGCGACCCGCGGTACGCGTACCACGAAGTCGAACGGGACGGATCGGCTCGTCAGCCCCCGAGCGGCGGCTCGACGACGTGCAGCTCCCACGCACGGCCGGCGGCGCCGGGCGGCCGGAGGTCCACGTCGAAGTGGGCGGACAACGCTTCGGCCAGCCCGTCGGGTCGTCGTGGGTCGATCGCGTCGGTGACGATCCGGCGGGCGACCAGTCCGCGGGTGTGCTTCGCGTTGTGCGACACCGCGCTGCGGGTGCCGTCGCGCTTGCGGACCACCTTGACGAGCACGGTCCGCTCGGCGAGCGAGCCCTTCGGCCGCCACACGCTGGCGTACTCGGCGGAGCGGCAGTCGACCACGACCCCACGGCGAACCGCCGCTGGGAGCACCTCGGTGAGCGGACCTCGCCACACATCGGTCAGGTGATCGAGACCGGGAAGGCGACCGCACATGTTCAGCCGATACGGCGGGATGCGATCACCCGGGCGGACCGCGCCCCAGAGGGCCGAGATCACGACGATCCAGGCCCGGGCTCGTCGGCGGGAGGCGCTGTCCAGGTCGGCCAGCGCCAGCGCGTCGTACAGCACGCCTGCGTAGATCTTCTCGGCTGCCGCCGTGGGCGCATCGCGGAGCACCACGTTCCGGCGCACGACGTCCTCCAGGCTCGCCGGCACCCCGAGGCGCTGCGTCGCATCCGGCTCGCTGCTCACTGCGATCAGCGCGTCGAGGACGGCTTCACGCGTCGGGTTGAGCGACGGGAAGGACAGCGCGCTCGAGTCGAACGCCTTGCCACGACGGACCGTCGCCTTCGACTCCGACGGCGGGAGCAGGATCAGCATGCGGCGTCAGGTTGCCACGGCGGGTCGCAGTCTCAGCTGCCGGCGGCCGGTCCCAGCGACCGACGTTCTACGCGTGCCGCTCGTAGTGCTCATCGAGCTCGGCGAGCTCCTCGTCGCCGAGGTGACCGGCCCGGATCACCCGCGTGTCGGGTTCCTCCAGTGCGAGGAGCAGCTCGTTCAGCTTCAGCTGGACCGCTTTCGCGTCTCGGTTCTGCGCGTGTTGCAGGACGACGACCAGCAGCAAGGTCAGGATCGGCACACCGCAGGTGACCGCCAGTTCCCAGGCGCGGGTCGCGCCGAACGCGATCCCGGCCGCTCCCCAGGCGGCGACGAGAGCCAGGACCACGCCGAAGAAGCTCTTCGTTCCGGCGAAGTGGGTGATCGCGTGGCTGACGCGGTTCCAACGGTCCATCCCGGCCCACCTACCCGGTCGCGATGGCAGACGGCTTCAGCGCCTCCAGTGGGGCGAGGAGATTTGGATCATCCATCGCACTGAGAACAGGGTTCGTTGGTGAGCACCGCTGCGATGCCTGCCGCGTTCGTCGGGCACGGCAGTCCGATGAACGCCGTCGAGCGCAACGCCTACACCGACGCGTGGCGGGCGTTCGGAGCGTCGGTACCGAGGCCCCGGGCGATCCTGTGCGTGTCGGCGCACTGGTACATCAACGCGACTGCGGTGACCGCGATGGCCACACCCAGGACGATCCACGACTTCTACGGGTTCCCGTCGGAGCTGTTCGACGTCGACTACCCGGCGCCGGGCGCTCCCGAGATCGCCGAGGAGATCGTCGAGGTGGTCGAGCCGACGTGGGTCGGGCTGGACGCCGACAGCTGGGGCATCGATCACGGCACGTGGTCCGTGCTGGTGCACGCGTTCCCCGACGCCGACGTCCCCGTGCTGCAGCTCGCGATCAACGCCATGAAGCCCCTCGAGTACCACCTCGACCTCGGCACCCGGCTTGCCGGCCTTCGGGACCGAGGCGTGCTCGTCATCGGGAGCGGCAACGTCGTGCACAACCTCCGCGACATCGACTGGCGCCAGCCGACGGCGGGGTTCGCCTGGGCCGAGCGGTTCAACGAAGCAGCTCGCACGGTCCTCACCGATGATCCGGCGCGAGCGGTCACGCTCGGCGAGCATCCCGACTGGGCGCAGGCCGCCCCGACGCCCGACCACTTCATCCCGTTGCTCTACTTCGCCGGCATGGCCGCGGCGTCAGGCGATCGTGCCGCCGCCCTCGTCGACGGGTACGCGTACGGATCGCTGTCGATGACCTCGTACTCCGTCGGTGCGCCGCCTGCGCCGGCCCATGAGGCGCGATCCGAGGACGCAGCCTGGATGCCCGTCGAGGTCAGCGCCGAGGACACGAACATCTAGTCGCGACCGGGCAGGTCGAACACGACGGGACGAGGTCGGGGGCTTGACCTCTTCGTGCTTCGATGGTACCTCTGACAGAGGTATCTCTGGAAGAGGTAATCATGCAGCTGACACCGACCGGATGGTCGATCCTCGGGTTCCTGGCCCTCCAGCCCCGCAACGGCTACGCGATCCGCCAGGCCGCCCGGCGGTCGGTCGAGCACTTCTGGGGCGTGAGCGACGGACAGCTCTACCCGCAGCTCCGGCATCTCCACGAGCTCGGCCTGATCGCACCGGCAGGGGCCGCGCCCGAACGTGGGGCATCGACCACCTGGCACCTCACCACCGCCGGCCGCGGGGCCTTGCACGAGTGGCTGCGCACTCCGTCGGCCGCAACCCGTTCGCGCGACGAGAACCTCGTGAAGCTGATGTTCGCGGACGACCTCGGTCGGTCGGCGGTGCTCGATCTGCTGCAGGAGCGCCGCGCCGCCTTCGCAGCGACGCGGGAGCAGGTTGCCGCGGTCAAGCCGGGCGCTCAACGCCACGGTGAGGACGAGGCGCTCGATCGGGTCGGGCCACGTCTCGTGCACGAGTACAGCCTTTCGTTCCTTGACGCCGCCATCGGATGGTGCGAAGACGCGATGGCCGAGGTCACCGGGCAGGAGGGATCCTGATGCCCGCGACCACCGTCATCGCCATCTGCGGCATCGTCGTCTTCCTGGGCTACGAGCTCGTGCTTCGCAGTGGCGAAACCCAGACGGCGACGTGGAGCGGTGATGACGCCGACCGGGGCAGCACCCGGCTGATCCTCGCCACCTACGCGGCGGTGATCGCCGTCAACATCGCGTTCGGCGGCGCGTCGACCGGGACCGTGGAGCGCCTCTGGCGGTGGATGGGTCTGGTGTGCATGGCCGTCGGGCTCGCCGTCCGCGCGTGGGCCATGACCACGCTGGGCCGCCACTACACCCGAACCCTTCGCACGCTCGACCAGCAGCAGATCGTCGACCGCGGCCCGTACCGGTTCGTCCGTCATCCCGGATACACCGGCAGCATCCTCATCTGGTTCGGCTACGCCCTGGCCCTCGGGAACTGGATCGCCACCGCGATCACGCTGGTGCTGCTGACCGCCGTCTACCTCTGGCGGATGAACGCCGAGGAGGCGCTGCTCCAACGATCGTTCGGGGACAGGTACGCCGACTACCAGCTGCGCACGAAGCGGTTGCTTCCCTTCGTCTACTGACCGAGGCAACATCCGTGAGCGTGGTCGGTCTCGTCAGAGCCGGAAGGGCCGGCGGAGGCTCGGGCTCGTGGCAGCTGCGCCGAGGTGGCGGGGGAGGCCGAGGAGCTCCTCGGTGGTGCGGAGGAGCGCGTAGTGGTCGACCGGCGCATCGAACCGGGCGCCGGCAGGGGTCGTCGGGCTGATGACGAGGTCGGGCATCGGTGTGGGTTCGTCCCAGACGACGAACACCGCCGTGCGTCCGTCGCGGTAGGTCGGGCTGTTCAGGATGACCTTCATCCAACGTCCGAGCCACGCGTCGCCGTCTGCGACCGCGCAGTCGTGGGTGTCGTTGCAGAGGTTGGGTGTGACGAACGTGAACACCGGCAGGTGTCCGCTCTCGAGGCCGGTCGCGAAGGGGCCGCTCGTGGAGGTGCCGAGGGGAACGTCGTCGCGGCGACAGGCCTGGCGGTCCGTGGCGCCTCGGTAGTAGGCGGCCGGGTTGTGCTTGACCGCGTAGCGACCCGCCGACGACAGCGCGCATGGCGCGGGCATGTCCTCCTCGTAGCTGCGCTCGGAGCCGCCTGAGGCACGGACCTGGCGGAACAGGTTGTCGGAGGTGATGCGGTGTACCGAGGGGCTTCCGTCATCGGTGATGCCGTGCGTGTCGCCGGAGGTCGCTCCGATGTAGTTCGGCAGCGAGGGTCTGCCGACGGTTCGGTAGTCGGTCGCGGTGGCGCAGCGTTCAGCGAGTGCAGAGGTGGCCGGGGCGTCTCGTGAGCCGATCACCTTGTCGTAGGGGTGGTTCTCCATCCAGATCCAGATCACGTGGTCGTAGGTGGCCGGCGGAGCGCCCGGGTGTCCGCATGGCTCGGTGAAGCTCGGCGGTTGCGCGGCGGGAGTGGTTGTGGCTCGGCGGGATGTCGGTGAGGGAGCAGTGGTCGTGGTGGTCGTCGACGTGTGGGAGGAGCAGCCGGCGAGCCCGACGACGATGAGCGAGGCGAGGACCAGGCGCGCTACGCCGACGTGGTTCACGGTGAGCTGACCGTCGCTTCCACCGGGTCGGCTGGTCCCGGGGGAGCGGCTGGGAGTGCGAGCAGGAAGGTCGGGTGCGGTGCCGCGCGCTGCAGCAACAGACGTCCGCCTTCGGCGGCGGCGAGGGACCGGGCGAGCGAGAGACCGATGCCGTGGCCACGGGCACGCGTCGAGCGCCGCTCGAAGAGGTCTCCCGCCGCGCGATCGATGCCGTCGCCCTCGTCCTCGACCTCGATGACCACGCCGGTGCCGGCGGCGCGGCTTCGTAGGCTCACGGTCCCGGCGCCGTGGTCGTGCGCGTTCTCGACCAACACGTTCACGATCTGACGGATCACCGAACCTTCGGCACCGCACGGGGGCAGATCGGGCGGGACCGCGAGCTGCAGTGATCGCCGTTGCGCCGCGAGCCGGGGCTCCCACTCCGAAGCGATCTCTCGGAGGAGGGGTCCCACTTCGGTCGTCGACCGCCGGGCTCCGTCGCGGTTGACCGCGAGGAGGGTCTGGATGGTGGCCTGCAGGCGGTCGACCTCGACCAGCGCCCGGGTCAGCGCGTCGCGATCGTCCGGTACGGGGTCGAGCAACGCGGCCTCGAGGGTGTAGCGGAGGCTGGTGAGCGGAGTCGAGAGCTGGTGTGAGGCATCGGCCGCGAACGCTCGCTCGCGTTGCACGAGCTCACCGAGGCTGGTGGCGGTTCGCTCGAGCGATTCGGCGGCCTGGTCGAGCTCGACGATGCCGGACCGATCCATCCTGGCGCTGAAGTCCCCGTCGCCGAGGCGTTCGGCGGTGTCGGCCAGGGCGAGGACGGGTGATGCGAGTCTCCGCGCTTCGGCGATCGCGACGAGGGCGGCGACCCCGACTGCGAGCAGGCCGAGCGCCCCCATGGCCAACCAGGCGCGATGGATGCGGGACTCGATCGCGTCCCATGAGCTCGCCGCCCGTGCCACCCCCACGATGGCCTCTTCGTCGTGCACCGGGACCGCGACGACCAGATCCTCCGCGTCGCGAGCGTCGGAGGAGTGTCCGGCCAGTGCCCGCTGGATCGGGGTGCCACCGCGTCGCGGCCCGGTTCCGGCGACCCGGAAGCCGCGGGTGTCGTACATCGCGAGCGATACGCCATCGGAGGGCGACGGGAGGTCGATCGGGTCCAATCCGTGCAGTCCGCCTGGCGGCAGGGCCCCGGTCGCCCGGGCGGCCTCGCGCTGGAGCAGCGCGACCTCGCGGCTGCGGTAGAAGCGGGCCGCCGCGTAGCCGAGGGGGACACCGAAGAGCACCACTGCGATCGCAGTGACCGCGAGCATGGCGCGGACGATGCGCCGCCTCACGGTGCCTCGAACCGGTAGCCGACGCCCCTCGCGGTCGAGATGTGGCTCGCGGCATCGGGCCGATCGAGCTTGCGACGCAGCGCCCACACGTGGATGTCGAGGGTCTTGGTCGAGCCGAACCAGTGCTCGTCCCAGACCTCCGACATGATCCGCTCTCTGGTGACCACCCGTCCGGCTTCACGGACGAGGAGCACGAGCAGGTCGAACTCCTTTGGCCGCAGCTCGACCTCGGAAGAGCCGACGGTGACGCGTCTCGCGGCGGTGTCGACGGTCACGTCGTCGGCGGTGATCACGTCGGCTTCGGCCGGTTGGCGTCGCAAACGGGCCCGCACCCGAGCCAGCAGCTCATGGAGGCGGAACGGCTTGACGAGGTAGTCGTCCGCTCCCGCATCGAGTCCGAGGACGACGTCGACCTCGTCGCGGCGTGCCGTGAGGATGATGATGTCGGTCTCCGGATGGCGGTCACGCAGCCGGCGGCACACCTCGACACCGTCGAGATCAGGAAGACCGAGATCGAGCAACACCAGGTCGACCCCGGCCTCGGCGGACACGAAGGCATCGTTCGCCGAGGTCACCCAGGTGACGTCGTAGCCGTGGGCCCGCAACGTGTCGCACAACGGCCGGGCGATGGGCTCGTCGTCCTCCACCACGAGGAGACGGGCCTCGCTCACGCTCGTCCATGCTAAAGAGCGGCTGTCATCGGTGACACGCGGGCTGGCTCGCTCGCCGGGTTAACGCAACGCGAACCTGACCCGAGGCGAGCGCGAACCGCCACCTTCTTAGGGTCCGATCGGTGACGGGCGACCGGCGGTACGTGTGGCTCGCGCTCGCCACCGGTGCTGCCGCGATCGCGGTCATCCCCGCTGCGCACGGCACGTCATGGCACTACTTCGACGACGCCGCCCAACTCCTTCTCGGTCGCGCCCCGGGCGTGCTCGGCCCGGGCGGGCTGCACCTCTTCCACTCGCACCCCGAGTTCCAGTTCGGACCGCTCGCGCTGGTCGCCGCAGTCGGGTTGCGGCTCGCCTGCGGTTCGCATGCGGCACTGGTCGCGCAGCTGCTCCTCCTGCCGTTGCCACTGGTGCTGACATGGCTCCTCGAGGACGCAGCGGTCCGCCTCGGTGCGGACGCGCGCACGAGGAGGATCGCGCTGCTCGGAGGCGTCTCCCTCATCGGGTCGTGGCTCTGGTTGGTGCTGTTCACCACCCACATCGACGACGCCCTCGCCCTCTCGGCGCTCGTACTCGCGTGCAACCTCATCTCCAGAGGGCGCCCGATGCCCGCCGCGCTCGCGATCGGGCTCGCCGCGGCGGCCAAGCCCTGGGCGATCGTCTTCGTCCCGCTCACCCTCGTGCTTCCGGTGAGGCGACGGACCGCGTTGGCACTGGCACTCGGGCTCGGCGTCGTCGGCTGGATCCCGTTCCTGGTCGCCGATCACGGCACCTTCGCGGCGCTCGGTCGGTTCACCATCGAGAACTCGCCGGTGTCGGGCCTGCGCGCGCTCGAGATCGACACCGCCAACACCCCACCGTGGGACCGGGCCCTCCAGACGATCGCCGGTCTCGCAGTCGTGATCTTCACGGTCAGTCGCCGCGATCGGTGGGCGGGTGCACTGCTCGCCGGGCTCGGGATCCGCCTCGCGCTCGACCCGGGAACGCACCACTACTACACGGCCGGCCTCGTCGTGGCCGGGCTCGCCTGGGATCTCCTCGTCTCGCCCTACGACTGGCCGCTCGCCTCGTGGACCGCACTCGCGCTGCTCGAGATCCCTCGGACGATCCTGCCCGGCGATCTCGCCGGGATCACGCGGCTCGCCGTCACCCTCGGCGCAGTCGTGCTCGCAACGCTCGGCCCCGTGCGCGACGGCCGCAGGTGTCCAGTCGAGACCCAACCGATCACAGAACGGAACATCGCATGACGACCGCGCAGGCATCGAGCTCGCGAACCACGAGCATGTTGCTCAAGGTCCCCGAGGTCACCATCTGGTTCTGGATCATCAAGATCCTCGCCACCACCGTCGGCGAGACATGCGCCGACTTCCTGAACGAGAACCTCGGACTCGGCCTCACCACGACGACGATCGTGATGACTGCGCTCCTGGCCGGCGCGTTGGTCGTGCAGTTCCGCGTGCGTCGCTACGTGCCTGGCGTGTACTGGCTGGCCGTCGTGCTGATCAGCATCGTCGGAACGCTGGTGACCGACAACCTCACCGACCGGTTCGGCGTGAGCCTGAAGCTCACCACGCCGCTGTTCGCCGTCGCTCTCGCCATCACCTTCGTCGTCTGGTACCGCAGCGAAGGCACGCTCTCGATCCACAGCATCCGCACCCCGAAGCGCGAGGCCTTCTACTGGCTGGCGATCCTCTTCACCTTCGCCCTCGGCACGGCGGCCGGCGACCTCATCGCCGAGACCTACAACATCGGCTACTGGAAATCGGCGCTGCTCTTCGGTGCAGCCATCGGCGTGGTCGCCGCTGCGTGGCGATGGGCTCGCCTCAACGCGATCGCTGCCTTCTGGATGGCGTACATCCTCACCCGTCCGCTGGGTGCGTCGATTGGGGACTACCTGTCCCAGCCGAGGTCGGACGGGGGGCTCGGCCTCGGAACGGTGGGGACGACCTTCCTGTTTCTCGGGGCCATCCTGGCCATCGTGGTGTACCTGAGCCTGAGCCACGTCGACGAGGGGTTCGAGGCGGAGCCAGCGTCGCCAGCGCTGTCGTGACCAGGATCGTGATCGCGACTCCGGCGACGATCGGCGTGGCGAAGATCTCGGCTCGGAGGGCGTGGTCGAGTGCGTCGGGGCGGGGCACCGATCGCCACGTGTAGGCGATGTCGACCATCAGGGTCGCGACGAAGAGGATGCCCGCCGTGAGGGCATCGTCGGCCAGCACGGCGACCGGTATCGCCCACCAGAAGTACCAAGGGAGGACGTACGGGGCGGCGAGCAGGTACATCAGCACGCTCGAGGCGGCCGCAGCCGAAGCGCCCTTGTCCATCCGCACCGCCGCAACGACCAGTGCGGGGCCGGCGACGAGCGCGACCATCAGAGCTGTCCTCGACAAGCCCTGGTGGGCGCCGAGGAGGGGGAACCGCCAGATGGTGGCGCGGCTGACGTAACCAGCCGCCGAGGCCAGGGGCCGCAACGCCGACGGACCACCCACCATGAGGTACCCCGCGCCGACCAGAGCCCCCACGGTGGTCCCGGCGACGATCGCCGAACGCCGCCCGTGCTTGCGCCACAGCCATGCGAGGAGCGCAACGACCGGGAGTGCAGCGACCAGCTTCGTGCTCACTGCGACGGCAGCGACCAGACCGACCACGACCGGTCGCGGCCGTCTGCACGCCAACACGGCAAGCATGAGGAGCAGACCGACGACTGCGTCGTTGTGGCCGCCGTTGACCAACTGGACGACCACCAGCGGATGGAGCCCGATCGCTGCGACCGCCACCGCTCTGCCCCGTCGCACGAGTACGAGCAGGACGATCCCCACCGATGTGGCGGCGAACAGCTGGTACGCGAGGCGAGTGGCCAGCGCAGACCCGCCGGTGATCCGTGCGAGCGCGGCTGACAACCCCGTGAACACCGGCCCGTAGACCGACCGTGCGGATCGCCATCCCGGCTCCACTCGCTGCAGCGCCGGGTCGCGCGGGAACGCACGCGGCGGCAGACGGTAGGGATCCGCGTGGTGGACCGCCACGATCCGCCCGTACATCGCGTACGACCAGAGGTCGTGTGACGTGCGTGGCGGTGCGATCACGGCGACGAGGAGCAGGAGGCCGGCCACTGCCGCAAGGGGTGCGGCTCGCAACGTCGGGCGACGGAGCTCCATGACGACGAGGAGGAGGAGCGCGCCGCACGCAGTCAGCGTCAGTGGTGCAACCCGGTCGGCCGGCGATCCGTACGGAGACGAGAGAAGGGCGAGGATGGCCGCGGCGTCGACCGCGACGAGCAACCAACGTCCTGCCGAGGCCCGACCTCGCAGCACCGAACGGACCGTACGGAGGCACAGGTGAGGACCTGCTTCACATCCGGTTCGCGTTCCGTTAACGCCCTCAGCGCGGCTTCAGGCATTGACGATGTGTCCAGCGATACCTAGAGTCCCTAGGTATGGTCAAAGGTCATCTCGACCTGCTGCTGCTCAGCGTGCTCCGGCGCGGTCCACAACACGGCTACGCGC
>JAFBAD010000355.1 GCA_019247975.1 Acidimicrobiia bacterium | reverse complement strand
GCGACGGATGTCGATCAGGTCGTGCGCTCGCGCTCGCGCGTCGAGCAGTCCCTCGAGCGCGGGCTGGTTGAACATCGATGAGCCCGGCCAGCCCGACATCGCCGCGCCGCGGCCGCCGAAGCGCAGCAGCGTGGTGCCGGCGGCGTTGCGCCACTCGTACACGTCGGCCGGCTCGCTGATCTGTTCGAGCTCCGCACCGAGCCCGAGGCTCTGGAGGATGCGGCCGACCTCGTGGTCGAAGTGCACCGCGCGCGGCAACAGGTAGGGCTCGGACCAGCGCTCGAGCACCACGACCCGCCGGCCCAGCTGAGCCAGGAGGATGGCGAGCGTGCAGCCGACCGGCCCGTACCCGACGACCGCGACGTCGGCCTCCATGTCTTCAGCCCGCCCGCAGCGGCTGGTGGCCCCACGCGCTGATGCGCTCGTAGCGGCGGTTGTCGTCCCAGTCGTCGCCGACCACCCGGGCGCCGTGGCCGACCTCGACCTGGAACCCGGCCGGGCTGCCGACGTAGAAGCTGAACATGCCGTCGTTGTCATGACGGCCGAGGCCGTTCGGGATCGGCAGCTCGGTCGCCCAGGCCCGGTCGAACGCCGCGCCGACGTCGTCACGGCTGTTCGTCTCGAACATGACGTGGTGCAGCTTCTGCGGCATCTCGAAGGGCGCGCGGGCCAGCGCGAGCGAGTGGTGCCGCGCGTTGCAGTGGTAGAAGCGGACCTCGAGCACGATCCCCTCGGCGATCTCCATCTCGAGCCAGTCCGACTGCTCCATGCCGAGGCCACGGGTCACGAAGTCGTGGGACTCGTCGAAGGCCATCGTCGCGATCACCACGTGGCCGAAGCCGACGTCCTCGGTGAGGAACCCGCCGGGCATCAGCGGTGCCGCGAACGGCTCGTCGGCCACCGCCAGGCCATGGACGAGCTCGACCCGCACGCCGAACGGCGCGTCGACGTGGACGAGGCCGTCGACCTGTCGCGCCGACCGCTCGTCGTCGGTCCCTTCGACCGGATCGAAGCCCGCGGCGCGGAGCCGATCGGCGTACGCCGTGAACGCCGCCGCGTCGGCGGCCTCGACCCCGATGCACACCGCGTCGTTGGCCGGCCCGGCCCCCACGAGCAGGCGGTGCACCCGCTCGTCGTCGCGCCAGGTGGCGCTCCCGTCGGCGGTCGGCGCTCCCGGCACGAGCCCGATCACCTCACCGAAGAACGGCGCGAGCGAGTCGGGTTCGGGAACCTCGAGGCCGAGGTAGGCGAGCTGCAGGTCGGGTGGCACGGCGGCCTCCTCAGGTCATGCGGTTGCGGATGCGGCCGATGCCCTCGACCCAGGTCTCGAGCACCTCGCCGGGCTGCAGGAAGCGGGGCGGCTTCGCCATCGCGCCGACGCCGGCCGGGGTGCCGGTGAAGATCACGTCGCCGGGCAGGAGCGGCAGCACCGCGGACAGCTCGGCGACCAGGTTGGGCACGTCGAAGATGAGGTCGCTCGTGCGCGAGTCCTGCACGGTCTCACCGTCGATCGAGCAACCGAGTGCGAGGTCGTCGGGATCGTCGAGCTCGTCGGGGGTGACGAGCCACGGGCCGATCGGACCGAACCCCCGGTACGACTTGCCGAGCGAGAACTGCGCGCCCGCCGCGAACTGCAGGGTGCGCTCCGAGAGGTCCTGGCCGACCGCGAGCCCGGCGACGTGCGACCACCCGTCGGCCGCCGCGGCCCGATCGGCGCGCGTGCCGATCACTGCAACGAGCTCGACCTCCCAGTCGACGGTCTCGTTCGGCAGCTCGACCTCGGCGAACGGTCCGGTGAGCGAGGCGGGGAACTTCGTGAACGTCGCCGGGACCTCGGGCACGGCCATGCCCGACTCCTCGGCGTGCGCCCGGTAGTTGAGGCCGATCGCGAACACCTGCCGCGGCGACGGGACCGGCGAGTCGAGCGACCCTTCCTCGAACGGCTCGGCCAGCGACGGATCGACGCCGTCCGCGAACCCACGGAACGCGACCCAGTCGTCGTAGAGCGCCTGGACGTCAGGACCGAACCGGCCACCCGAAGCCCGCTCGACGTCGATCGCGCCTGCCTCGACCAGCACCGCCGCCCGGCCGCCCACGTTCGCCAGCCTCATTGCATTGCGACCTCCTCCGGAGGTCGGCCTCCGGCATCGCGTGCTCGCTCGGCGCTCGCTCCGCTGGCGCTCCGCAGCCTCACCCTAATGTGAGAACAGTATTCGTTGCAACGACTAGTTGGGGGACCAGAGGACCTTGCGCAGGAGCTCGTTGAGCTCGGTCACCTCGTCTGCGGTGAGCTGCGACCACTGCGCACGGTGGAAGGCCCGCAGCCTCGGGGTGACCCGCGCGAAGGCGTCGTGCCCCTTCGCCGTGGCCCGCACGAGGACGCCCCGGCGGTCCCCCGGGTTCGGGAGCCGCTCGGCCAGCCCCGACCGCTCGAGCCGATCGACCAGCCGGGTCGTGTCCGACGCCCGGTTGAGGAGGCCGTCGGCCACCGCGGAGATCGGGATGCCGGCATCGGGGTCCTCAGCCAGGCACAGCGCCCACAGCGCGACGTACTGGGGGTGAGAGATGCCCTCGGCCCGGCACAGCTGCTCCAGCTCGTCGGTGAAGCGGCCCGCCGCGACGAGCACGTTGATGTGCGTCTCACGGGCGAGCCGTTCCGCCCGACTCTCTCGCGGCAGGCGGTCGGACATGACCGACGAGGCTATGCAGGCTTGCGGGCGAGGTAGCCGACGTCCGCGATCTCGGCCCGCAGCGGCAGGCCCTCGCGCACGTGCTCGCGAGCGACCGACCGCGCGTGCTCGATGAACGCGTCCTCGCCGACCGCCTGGATCGCCTCGAACGCAGGACCCACCGCCGCCAGCGCGCGGGCGAAGTGCTCGGGGTCGGCGAACTCCCAGGCGAAGGTGATGTCCACCCGACGCACATCCACGAAGCCCGCTGCCTCCAGGAGCTCCTCCCCTGCGCCCGGGCGACCGAGCGCGACCATCTCGGCCTGGTGTCGCACCTGGGGTGGCGCAGCGAGGGTCAACGGCTCGAGCGCCCAGAAGCCGGGCGAGCGCTTGACGTGACCCCACACGGTGAGCCCGAGCCGCCCGCCCGGGGCGAGCACGCGGTGCACCTCCGCGATCACCTCGGGCGTCGTGCCCCAGATGCCGCGGAAGCTGGTGACGACGTCGAAGTGACCATCCGCCCACGGCAGCGCGCGCATGTCGCCGACGTGGAGGTCACCGTCGGGAACGCGGTCTCGGGCGACGGCCACGAGCCGGGGCGACGCGTCGATCCCGGCACACGACGCGCCCCTGGCGCGGGCCAGCTCGAGAGCCAGGCCCGCGCCACAGGCGATGTCGAGCAGCCGGTCGCCGTCCCGCACGTCGAGCTGCTGGTGCAGCGTGACGTACTCACGGCAGTTGGAGGGCTCGTTCAGGGTCGCGAAGTCGACTGCCTTGCGACCCCAGCCCTCGTCCACCATCTGCCAGTCGCTCACCATGGTCAGCTTGCCGCAACCTCGATGTCGACGGGCACGCCGTTGGTGATCACGTCGTAGACCGCGGAGCGCCCCCGCGACTGCTCGACGATGCTCGCGAGGACCTCGGGCGACGCGTCACCCTCGACCTCGAAGCGGATGCGCACCTGCTCGTAGCCGTTGCGCACGGGCTGCAGGCCCAGGATGCCGTTGAGGTCGATGTCGCCCTCGACGGTCGAGCGGACCTCGGTCAGCGTCACGCCGCGAGCGGCGGCGATGTTCGCCATGCCTGCGGTGATGCAGCTGGCCAGGGCGTGGAGGATGAACTCGACCGGCGTCGGACCGTTGTCCTTGCCGACGAGCACGGCCGGGTGGTCGGCGTCGAAGGTGAAGCTGCGGTCGTGCGCCCGCGCCTCGCCGACGCCGAAGAACCCGTCGATGGTGGTGCGGCTGTAGGTCCCGGTCTGCCACTCGTTGCGGGCCCGGAACTGGAACTTCGCCGCCTGGGGTGCCTGCTTCACCGCGTCGAGCGTGGCGAAGAGCGTCGGCGTGTCGACCCCGTGGCGGGGCGGACGGCCTGGCTTGTCGGTCGATGAGTCGGACTTCTCGGTCATGGTCATTGCGTTGCTCCTGTGAGGTGCTTGGTTTGGTTGTTGGGGATCTGGGGCCATGCGGCCATCTCGAGCGCCTGCGCCTCGATGGCCGAGGCGAGCGAGCGCTGCAGCTCGACGAAGCGGTCGGCCGGCGGCTGCTCCGAGAGCGCGACGGTGATGGTGAAGATGTCGGCGACGGCGGCGTCGCGCGCCGCCTGGAAGCCGGCCAGCGCGGCGTCGACGAGCGCCTCACCGCTGAAGGCGCGGTCGATCGCGACCGCCAGCTGCTCGGCGTCGCGGAAGGCGTCGGTGATGCCGTAGCCCGGCAGCGCGTCGCGGAAGTAGCCGGCGTCGCCGACCAGTGCCCAGCCGGGTCCGACCGGCTGGCGCAGCTGGTTCGGCATGTGGCGGAACACGCGGACCTGCGAGGCCGGGCGGCCCGCCCGCAGCCGCTCGGCCAGCTCGGGGTCCGCGGCTTCGACCAGCGCGACGAAGTCGGCGTGCGGGTCGACGCGGCTGCCGGCTCGCGCCCCGACGACCTCGTCGAGGCCGCTGACCCACACGTTGGCGAGGCCGTCGTGGGTCGGGAAGACGCCACCGAAGAGGCCGTCGCCGAGGTGCAGCTCGGTGCGGCCGAAGCCGCCGTCCACGTGGCCGACGCCCTCGTAGTACGCGTACCGGAGCGACCCGCGGTCGTGCCGGCGGTCGATCACGGGAGCACCGACCGCGCGGGCGATGCGGGAGCCCAGCCCGTCGGCGCCGACGACGATCCGGCCCCGCAGCGTCACCGGACGGCGGTCGTCGTCGTGACCGGTCACCCCGATCACCCGACCGGTGGCGTCGCGCACCACGTCGGTGACGGTCACGCCGGTGCGGACCTCGGCCCCGGCTCGTGCCGCCGCCTCGAGGAGGATCGTGTCGAGGACGTAGCGGCGCGGGTTGACGAGCACGTCGATGCCGGCGCTGTCCTTGACCGCCCGGACGTCAGCCACACCGTTGCGGTGGAAGGACACCTCGCGGATCGCCGGGGCGCCCGAGGCGAGGACGTCGTCGAGCAGGCCCCAGCGGGACAGCTGGACGACGCCGCCCCGTGCGACGGCGTGGGTCGAGACGGTGTCGCTCGGGAACGACGCCCGGTCGACGACGACCACGTCGTGGCCGAGGCGGGCGAGCAGCATGGCCGTGGCTGCGCCGGCGCAGCGGGCGCCGACGACCACGACGTCGTGGAAGCTCGTGGGACCTGTCATGGGGGACACGGTCCTCCGAAAGGCCGGTGACATCATCCGTGCTGCGCACGGATCTGCGAGCCGGGCCGATCGTGGCCAAGATCTGCGCCGTGCCGCCCGCGCCCCACGACGAGCTGACCCAGCGGGAGGCCGAGGTGCTCGCCGCCATCGAGCGCCGGCTCGGCAACGCCGAGATCGCCGAGGAGCTGCACGTCTCGGTGCGCACGGTCGAGAGCCACATCGCCGCCCTGCGCCGCAAGCTCGGCGTGGACAGCCGCACGGCGCTGATCAGCGCGGCCCGCTCCCGCCGGGGGACCACCGTGCAGGTGCCCCACAACTCCTTCGTCGGCCGGGAGGAGGAGGTGGCCCGCCTGCGGGACCTGCTCGACGAGAGCCGCTGGGTGACCGTCGTGGGCGTCGCCGGCGCGGGCAAGACCAGGCTGGCCCTCGAGCTCGCCACCACCGACAGCCGGGTGCCGATCGTGGCCGAGCTCGAGCACGCGACGGCGGCGAACGTCGTGGCCACCGTGGCCCAGGCCATCGGCCTGGCCGAGCGCCCGACGGACCTGGTCGCGGCCTGCGGGATGGCGCTGGCTGCGCAGTCCTACCTGCTGGTCCTCGACAACTGCGACCGGGTGACCGAGGCTGTGGGCCCGATGGTCGAGCAGTTGCTCGCACTGGCGCCGAGCACCGCGGTGCTGGCGACCTCGCGGGCGCCGCTCGGCGGTCCGGACGAAACGGTCTTCCCGCTCGATCCGCTCCCCGTGCAGCCCGGCTCGTCCACCGGCGCCACCCGGCTCTTCGTCGACCGGGCCCGGGCCGCCGCACCGAACGTGGCGCTCTCGGGCCCCGACATCGACGTCGTCGAGCGCATCTGCGAGCGCCTCGACGGCCTGCCGCTGGCCATCGAGCTGGCGGCGGCCCGGCTACGCCACCTGCCGCTGACCGAGCTGGCCGATCGGCTCGACGACGGGCTCGGGCTGCTCGACGGACCTGGCCGCTCCGACCGCCACCGCACCCTCGAGGCCGCCTTCGACTGGACCTGGGACATGCTCGACGGCGACGAGCGGCTCGCGCTCTCCCAGCTCGCCGCGCTGCCGAAGAGCTTCGACCTCGAGCTCGCCGCCGCGGTGGTCACCCCGGGGTCGGAACCGGTCGTCCTGCGCCTGCTCGACCGCTCACTGCTCGCGCAGACCATGACCTACAGCGACCCGCGCCGGTTCCGCGTGCTCCACTCGGTGCGCGAGTTCGTGCTCGGCCGCACCCATCCGGAGGTCGTTCGCGTCGCCCGCCACGCCCACGCGATGCACCACGCCGCGCTCATGGGCGAGCTCGCGGCGCGGGCCCGGACCGACGACAGCCGCGAGCTCGTCGACGGCGCGCGGCGTCACCTGGACGAGGCGAGTGCTGCGCTCACCTGGGCGGTGGACGGGTCCCCCCGGCTCGCCGCCCACCTGGCCCGCTCGCTCGCGGTGCTCCTCGAGCAGTGCGGCCTCGACCTCGACAGCCTCGATGCGATCGCGCTCGCGGCACGGTCACCGGCGGTGCGGGAGGTCGCCTCGGCGACCGCGCTCGACGACATGGGCATCGCCCTGGCCTTCGGCGACCTGGACCTGGTCGACGAGCTCGCGACCCACGTGCTCGGCGTGGCCGTGGACGACGAGTCGCAGCTGGCCGCCCGGCACCTCGCCGGCTTCGCCGACACGTACCGCCGCCGCAGCGCTGCGGCCCTCGTCCACCTGCAGGAGGGCGAGCGGCTGGCCGAGGAGCTCGGTGACACCTGGCGGCTCGCCTCGGTGCGGCAGGCGGAGGGCATCGCGCTCAACGACATGGGCGACCCGATCGCCGCCATGGACCACTTCGAGTCCGCGATGCAGACCTACGCGCAGGCGGGCGACGCGATGCACGTCAACAACGTCCGCTACATGATGTCGGCGACCGCCGCGGCCTCCCGCTACCGCGCCGCCGAGGCGGTCGGCTGGGCGGACAGCGCGATGGCCTACGCCCGGGCGACCGGCAACGACCACGAGCTGGCCCACGCCACGCTGGCCAAAGCGGGCCTGGTGCCCAGCGCGGACAACGTCGACGTGCTGGAGGAGGTCGCCGCGGTGTTCCAGCGGCTCGGCGACCTGCGCTGCCTCACCCGCAGCTACCTCCTCATGGCCCGCCAGCTCGAGCCCGACGACCAGGTGGGTGTGCTCGAACGGGCGCTCGGCGCCGCCGCCAGCGCGCACGACCGCGCCCACCAGGCGGTCGTGCTCGAGCAGCTGGTCGACGCCCAGTGGCGGGCCGGTGCCGAGCGGGACGCGGCGGTGACGCTCGGGCGGCTGGTGGCGCTGGTCGGCGACGAGGAGGCGATCAACCGCGGCCCCGATGGCCTCCGCGATCGCGCCGACGAGTGGCGCAGCGCGATCGCGGAGGGCCGGGCCCGGGCCCGTTAGGGGCAGTTCCGCAGCGTGTCGGCGCCCCCGTTGCCGGTGCAGCTGTCGGTGCCGCTGAGCCCGTCGATGACGTTCGGACCGGCGTCGCCGATCAGCACGTCGTCGCCGTCCGAACCGATCACGTTCTCGAACTCGGCGATCGTGTCGTCACCCTCGTAGCCGGACTCGTTGCCGTGGGACAGGTCGACCCGCACACCCTGCGCGGCGGCCAGGTGGTAGTCGAGCGTGTCGGTGCCCCCGCCGCCGTAGAGGTGGTCGTCGTAGATGCCGCCGTCGATGGTGTCGTCACCGAGCAGTCCGTAGATCGTGTCCTGGCCGCTGTCACCGTGGAGCTCGTCGTTGCCGTTGCGACCGATGATCGTGTCGTTGCCGAAGTAGCCGTAGATCTTCTCGGCCACCGCCGCGCCCTTGATCGTGTCGTCGTACGCCGTGCCGAGGACGGTCTCGAAGCCGGTGGCGGCCAGCTGGGCACCGGGCTTGAGCGTCCCGACGGTCAGGTCGAGCTGCACGGCCGCCGGGAAGATCCGGAGGTCGAGCATGTCCGAGCCGAGCCCGCCCTCGAGGTCGTCGCCCGGGTCGTAGGTGGTCACCTCGTCGTCGCCGGCCTTGGCGTCGACCACGTCCTTGCCGGTGGACGGGTAGATGCGGTCGTTCCCCGCGCTGCCGGTGATCGTGTCGTTGCCGGCGCCGCCGTTGACGAAGCACGCCGTCGCGCCGGTGGCGTCGATGCGGTCGTCACCGTCCTGCGACTCGAGGTCGCAGGATTGGCCCTTGGGCCCGGTGAGCCGGTCGTTGAACTTCGACCCGAGGGCGTTCTGGATCGAGACGAGCGTGTCGGTGCCCTCACCGGTCGCGGTGCCGGTCGTGAGGTTCACGACCACCGGGGTCGCCGATCTGTCGTAGGAGACCCGATCGCCGTCGTTGGCTGCCAGGCCGTCCATCCGGTCGTTGCCCGGACCGCCGGCGAACACGTCGCCGTGGATCGAGCCGGTGAGGACGTCGTCGCCTCGCAGGCCGTAGAGACCACAGCCGTACACGTCGTTCTGGTCGCAGGTGAGGTGGTCGCTGAAGTTGCTCCCGGTGATCGTCTCCGGGGACCACAGGAACGTGTCGGTGCCGGCGGCGCCTGTCGCCTTCCGGGCTGCCGCGTCCAGGGTCACGGGTCCGGTGGCCGAGGCGTAGGTGATCTCGGTCGAGTACACGCCGGCGAAGGTGTCGTTGCCGAGCCGGCCCTCGAGCGAGTCGCTGTAGGAGCCGACCAGGCGGTTCGGCCCGGCGTCGCCCCGGAGGACGTCGGCCTGGGTGCCGCCCCGGAGGTTCTCGAAGTGGGCCAGCGTGTCGGCACCCTGACCGGTGGCCTTGCCGGTCTGGAGGTCCGCGGTGACCGCGTCGGTGGCCGAGTCGAACGCCGCGGTGTCCGCGCCGCCGGCGCCGTCCAGCTTGTCGTTCCCCGGTCCGCCCTCGATGGTGTCGTTGGTCGGGCCGCCGGTGAGCTGGTCGTTTGCGGGGCCGCCGATCAACCCTTCGACCGTCGTCAGTGTGTCGGTGCCGTCACCGGTCGCCGTGCCCGTGGCCAGGTTCGCGGTGATCGGCGCGTAGGCGAGCTCGTAGCTGGCCGTGTCCGAACCGGGCCCGCCGGTCAGCTGGTCGTCGTCCGAGTCGCCCAACAGGACGTCGTCGCCGCCCTCGCCGCTGATCTTGTCGTCGCCGCCGCTGCCGTTCAGCCGGTTGGGACCGGCGTCGCCCCGGATCGTGTCGTTGTAGACGGTGCCGATCACGTCGTCCATGCCCGACAGCAGGTCGTTGCCGTTGCCGGTCGCGGTCCCTGCGGTCAGGTCGACGGTGACCCCGAGGAGCGACCCGCCAAAGTTGGCGACGTCCTCGGTCGGACCGCCGTAGAGGATGTCGTAGCCCGTTCCCCCGATGAACTGGTTCACCTCGGTCGGCGAGGTGCCGCCGTCGAGGAGCTGGTCGTCGCCGGCGTTGCCCGAGATGAAGTCGTTGCCGCCCAGGCCGGCGAGCCGGTTGCTCCCGCCGTCACCGATGACGTAGTCGTTCCAGTACGACCCGGTGAGGTCCTCCACGGAGGAGAAGACGTCGTTGCCGTCGCCGGTCCCCTGGCGCAGGCTCAGGTCGGCGACCACCGCGAACGAGCTGTCCTTGTAGGTCACCTGGTCCTCGCCGTCGCTGCCGGAGAACGAGTCGTCCCCGTGGCCGCCCTCCATGAGGTCGGCGTCGGCGCCGCCGTCGAGGGCGTTCGTGCCCTCGCCGCCGCAGAGCACGTCGTTGCCGCCGAAGCCGCGGATGACGTCGTTGCCGTCGAGGCCGGCGATCACGTCGGGCCCGGCGGTGCCGTCGAGCGTGTCGTTGCCGTTCGTGCCGACGATCGTCGCGATCTGGCCCAGACACGAGACGGGCGCTGCGCTCGCGGGCCCGCTCGTGGTCAGGGGCACGAGCAGCGCCCCGAGCAGGATCAGCGCGGCCAGCGCAGCCCTGCTGCTTCCGTTCGTTCCATGGTTCATGTCCTCGGCCTCCCTCGGCGAGCTCGCTCTCTGCCGTGGAGGGCGTGACACCGGGACGCGCGGCTGTGCCATCGTGTGGCACAGGGGATCCGATGGCCTTCGCCGACCTGGACCACCACCTGCTGCTCGAGCAGGCAGGGATGATGCTGGCCGCCGGCCGGTTGGCGGACGCCCGCGCCGCCTACCAGCGCGCGATCGACGCCGCCGAGCAGGCCGGCGACGGTGACGCCCTGGGCGAGGCGGTGCTCGGTCTCGCCGGACTGTGGGTCAACGAGCAGCGCGGGCCCGACGAGTTCGCGACGTTCCAGCTCGCGGTCGATCAGGCGATGCGGGCGACCACCGACCCGCTGATCCGGGCCCGGCTCCGGCTCCGCGGGGCGGTCGACGCCCGCTACGGCGCCGACGGGAGCCAGGACGACGTGTGGACCGCGGTCGACGAGCTGCGCCGGTTGGACGACCCGCGGGCGCTCGCCAACGGGTTGTCGCTCGTGCACCACACGTTGCTGGCGCCCGAGGACGCCGAGGCCCGCGCCGCCATCCTCGGTGAGCTCACGGCGGTCGCCGCTCGGGCCGCCAACCCGTACCTCACGCTGGTCGGCGTGCTCTGGACGACCATCGACGCGTTCCTCGAGGGCCGTCCCGACGCCGCTCGGTCGCTGCAGCACCTGCGGGCGAAGGCCGACGAGCTCGGCAACGGCGTCATCCGCTACGTGACCCGCACCATCGAGGTGATGGCGATGCTCCGGGCGGGACAGCTCGACGACGTCGAGCTGCTCCTGGACGACCTGCTCCGCTTCGGCACCGACGTCGGCGAGACCGACGCGTTCACCTGGTACAGCGCGCAGCTGCTCACGCTGCGCTGGTACCAGGGCCGGGCCACCGAGCTGCTCCCGGCGATGGGCGACCTGGCCAACTCACCGGTGCTCACCCGCTTCAACCGCGCCTACCTCGCGACGTCCGCCGCGCTGGCGGCGGAGGCGGGCGCCGAGGACGAGGCGCGGGTGGCGCTGGCCGGCGTCGCACCGTTCGACGGACCACCGCACGGGCTCGCGCAGTCGAGCGTGTGGCTCGGCACGATGTTCGCGGTGGTCGAGGCGTGCGCGCACCTCGGTGACGTGCAGGGCGCGCGCCAGGCCTACGAGGCGCTGCTCCCCTACGCGCACCTCCCGCTGATGTCGTCGTTCGCGGTCACCTGCGCAGGGTCGACGCACCGGTCGCTCGGGCTGTGCGCGCGCACGACCGGCGACATCGACCTCGCGATCGACCACCTCGAGCGGGCGGTCGCCGACGACCTCCGCTTCGGCAACCGGCCCATGCTGGCGATCACGCGGGCCGAGCTGGCGGCTCTGCTGCTGCAGCGGGGTGCGCCCGAGGACCGCTCGATGGCGGTCGGGCTGTACGAGCAGGCCCTGGCCACCGCCGAGGAGATCGGCATGACCGGCTGGGCCGACCGCTGGCGGTCCGCTCGCCCGGGCGACGCGCCGCAGGCTCCCGACCAGGGCCGGTTCGTGCGCAACGGCGACGTCTGGGAGGTGGCGGCGGGCTCCGAGCGCGCGCTCGTCGCGCACTCGATCGGCATGTCGATGCTGGCCGTGCTGATCGCGTCACCCGGGCAGGACGTCACCGTCGGCGAGCTGACCGGCGCGCCGGCCGAGGCGAGCGACCAGCCGCTGCTCGACGAGGAGACCCGTCAGCAGGTCCGGCGCCGGCTGCTCGACCTCCAGAGCGACATCGACGAGGCCGACGCCGACGCCGACATCGAGCGGGCGTCCCGGCTGCGGGCCGAGCTCGACGCGCTGGTCGACGAGCTCACCCGCACCACCGGGCTGGGCGGCCGGAGCCGCTCCTTCGCAGGGGCGTCGGAGCGGGCCCGCACGTCGGTGCAGAAGGCGATCCGCCGCGCCCTCGACCGCATCGGCGAGCAGGCCCCCGGCCTGGCCAAGTCGCTCGCCGAGTCGGTGCGGACCGGGACCCGCTGCCGCTTCGACCCGACCGAGGGCCTCCCCGCCGTCTGGCGCACCCGCGAGTGAAGGCAATACCGGTCGGATTCCGACCGGTATTGCCTTCGAAGTTCAGAGGACGTCCTCGCAGCGGAGGTAGGTGTCGACACCACCGTCGCCGCCGGCGCAGCGGTCGGCGCCGTTGCCGCCGTCGATGACGTTCGAACCGCTGTCGCCGGCGAGGGTGTCACCGCCCTGGCCGCCGGCGATGTCCTCGACCTGGACGACGACGTCGTGGCCAGCGGCCGACGACGCGGTCCCCCGCTGGAGGTCGACGGTGACCGGGCCGGTGCTCTCGTTCCAGCTGGCCTCGTCCTCGCCGGGTCCGCCGTCGACCTGGTCGTCGCCGCCCTGGCCCTGCAGGAAGTCGTCACCGAACCAGCCCTCGAGCACGTCCTTGCCGGAGCCACCGATGAGCGTGTCGTCGCCGTCGGTCCCGAGGACGTGGTCGATCCCCGAGAGGACGTCGGCGCCCTCGCCGAAGGCCAGGCCCGAGCTGAGGTTCACCCACACGGAGCTGGCGTCGGAGGCGTGGTACGACGCGATGTCGTGTGACTGCCCGCCGTAGAGGACGTCGTTGCCGAGGCCGCCGAAGAACCGGTTGACCTCGAGCGGGTCGGAGGAGCCCGCGTCGATCAGCTTGTCGTCGCCGCCGTTGCCGGTGAGCGTGTCGCTGCCGGCCCCACCCACCAGCCGGTTCTCGCCCTCGTCGCCCACGAGGAAGTCGTCGAACTTCGAGCCGATGAGGTCCTCGAAGTTCGAGATCAGGTCGAGGTCACCACCGTCGCCGCGAGGCATGTCCACCTGCACGCCGTACGGGCTCTGCTGGTAGGTGAGCGTGTCCTCACCCGGGCCGCCGTCGAGAACGTCCGTGTTGCGGCTGCCGTCGATCGTGTCCTGGTCGGCGCCGCCGTAGACGTGGTCGATGTCGAGCCCGCCGCAGATGACGTCGTTGCCCCCGAGTCCCTCGATCGTGTCGCTCCCGTCGAGGCCGGCGATGACATCAGGGCCCGGCGTGCCCACCAGGGTGTCGTCCCCCGAGGTGCCGACGATCGTCGCGGTCTGGTTCAGGCAGCGGACCGGTGCCGGCTGGCAGGCCACGACCAGACCGACCGTCGCCATCGCCATCGATGCCGCCACCCACCTCCCGGCGGAGCGGATCCCTCTGCGTTGCGTGTGTGTGCTCATGCCCGAAGGGCGTGCCGGGCCGTGCCACCCGACGGCACAGCCGCGTTTTGGCCCCTGGATCTCTCCACGAGTGGAGAGATCCAGGCGGCAGAACGTCTGGTCGGTGCTCGGGCGGGTGGTGGTCAACCTGCTGGACGAGTTCATCGCCGGGGGCCTTGCAGTAGATCTGGGCGCTCAGAGCGACAGTGTCGACGCCGACCAGTAGGTCGTGGATCGGTCGAACAACCCGTCCCAGTTCGACCTGCCCTGGTGGATGTGCTTCGTCGTCATCGGCGGTCTTGTTGGCCCCGTCCTCCTGCTCGGCATCGCGGCCGCGACACTGCACCCTCCCGTGATCGTCCTCACGATCGCGTGGGGCGCCGGCACGTTCGTCGTGATCAAGGGATTGCGCTCACTCGCGGCGAAGTTGGGTACCCCGCCGAGCGACTAGAGCGTCGTCGCGTCGATGCCAGCCTCGCTGATCGCCACATCCGCCGAGAAGACCACCGCGCGCCGGGCTCGTTGAGCACGAGGAGCTGTCCCCCCGGGCACGCCGCCGTCATGCCCGAACAGTGAGTTCATCGACTCGTACCTCGCCCGCGTTTTCTGTCAGGGGGGTTGCGCACAATGGTGTTCATGGCGGTGGGGGTGGGGGACACGGAGGTGTTGGAGCTCGGCAAGGCGTTGCGTGCGGGCGCCGCCGAGCTCGCTGGCAACCGGCAGGTCGCTTCGCTGTCCGCGCAGGGCGCTGAACGCCTCTTCGATCTCGTGCTCGCAACCGAGCGCTCGATGACCGCCCTGAAGCTCCAACTCGCGGCGCGGTTCGCCGAGAACCACGGCGCCAAAGCCGCCGACGACCTCGCCCGCAAGACCGGCACCTCCAAGGCCAAGGCCAAGCGCACCGTCGACACCGCCAAGAAGCTCAAGGACCAACCCGAGATCGAAGACGCGCTCCGCAACGGTGAACTGTCCCAAGACCAAGCCGAGCTCATCGCAGACGCAGCCGACGTGAACCCCTCGGCGACCGGGTCACTGCTGCACAAGGCCAAGGACCATCCGATCGACGACCTCCGCCACGAGTGCAGCCGGGCCAAAGCCGCCGCCGATGGCGACGAGGAAGCCACCCACGCACGGGTGCACCGCAACCGCCGGTTCACCGCCGGCTCGAACACCGACCCGGCGTTCTGGGGATCGCTCTACGGCACCACCGCCGACGGCGCCGACCTCATGGCCCACCTCCAGCCCTTCCGAGAACGCATCTTCAACCAGAACCGCAAAGCCGGCATCCACCTGACCTCCGAGCAGCTCGACTTCGACGCCCTCATGGAGATGGCCCGGGTCGCCTACCAGAACCTCACCGGCACCCGGGCGGGCGACGATGAAGACGGCGATGCGATCCCGATGCCCCCGCCGCCGAAGGCACCGAAGAACGTCTACGTCGTCGTGAACTTCGACGCCATGGTCGACCGGGCCCAGCCCGGTGAGGAGACCGCCTACATCGCCGGCTTCGGGCCCGTCCCGATCTCAGTCGTCCGCGAGGTCATGGACAACGCGTTCCTCGTCGGGGTCGTGATGCAAGGCACCGAGGTCGCCAAGATCAAACGGTTCGGACGACGCTTCGGGCCCGAGATCCGCGATGCCCTGATGGTCAAACAGCGGTTCCGCTGCTCCACCCCCGGCTGCACCAACTGGCTCCGCATCGAGATCGACCACAAGCAGCCCTACCGCAGAGACGGCCCCACCAGCTACACCAACGGCGACGGCAAGTGCGACACCTGCCACGACGAGAAGACCGCACGAGACCGCCTCTTCTGGGACGACACCGGCTGAGCCGCGGTGGGTGGGACCAATTCGCACGCCGCCTGCTTGAATCTCGCGCGTGGACATCGACCTGCCAGCTGAGGACGACCCGCGCCGGTTGGAGATCCGCCGCTGGTTCGAGGAGCACCCGAAGCCGACGCCGGCCGAGCTGGTCGACGCGGGACTCGTCGTGCCGCACTGGCCGAAGCCGTGGGGCCTCGACGCCGAGCCCGAGCTGCAGCTCATCATCGACGACGAGCTGAAGCGCGCCGGCGTCGCCCGGCCGCTGAACCCGATCGGCATCGGGCACTGCGGTCCCGTCATC
>JAFBAD010000338.1 GCA_019247975.1 Acidimicrobiia bacterium | reverse complement strand
CGGCGGGCGCGTCAGCCTCGACGTCCAGTACGACCTGCGGACCGCCATCTTCGAGCGGCTCCAACGGCTCGACCTGGCCGGCCACGACCGGATGCGCACAGGGCAGCTCGTGTCCCGGGCGAGCTCCGACGTCGGGCTCCTCCAGGGCATCCTCTCGTTCCTCCCCGTCACCGCCGGCAACATCATCACGCTCATCGTGTCCCTGGTGGTCATGGCGGCGCTGTCGCCGCTGCTGACCGTGGTCGCCCTCGTCGCCGTGCCGGCGCTGCTCATCGTCATGATCCGGCTCCGACTCCGCGTGTTCCCGGCGAGCTGGGACGCGCAGCAGCGGGCCGGCGAGGTGGCCGACGTCGTGGAGGAGACGGTGTCGGGCGTCCGGGTCGTGAAGGGGTTCGGTCAGGAACGCCGGATGGTCGAGGACCTGAGCGACAGCGCCGAGGACCTCTTCCGGTCGCGGGCCCGGCTGGTGCGCATCCAGGCCCGGTACACCCCGATGCTGCAGACCATCCCGACCCTGTCGCAGGTGCTCGTCCTCATCCTCGGCGGCTGGCTCGTCATCCACGACGAGATCACCCTCGGCACGTTCCTCGCCTTCGCCAGCTACCTCGTGCAGCTCGTCGCCCCGTCGCGGATGCTCGCCGGCCTGCTCGCGCTGGGCCAGCAGGCACGCGCAGGCGCCGAGCGGGTGCTCGACCTGCTCGACTCGACCTCGGAGGTGGCCGACCGGCCCGGAGCCGAGCCGCTGATCGACGTCCGGGGTGAGATCGCGTTCGACGACATCAGCTTCGGCTACCTCCGGGCCGAGCCGGTGCTCGAGGGCTTCTCGCTGCACCTCGCAGCGGGCGAGCGGGTCGCGGTGGTCGGCACGTCGGGGTCGGGCAAGTCGACGCTCGCCCTGCTGCTCCCGCGCTTCTACGACGTGCAGCAGGGGAGCATCTCGGTCGACGGCCAGGACGTGCGCGACGTGCAGCTCGAGTCGCTCCGCCGCACCGTCGGCGTCGTGTTCGAGGAGAGCTTCCTCTTCAGCGACAGCGTCCGCGCCAACATCGCCTACGGCCGGCCCGACGCGACCGACGACGAGGTCGAAGACGCGGCCCGCGCCGCCGCCGCGCACGGCTTCATCAGCGAGCTGCCCGAGGGCTACGACACCGTCGTCGGCGAGCGCGGCCTCACGCTCTCAGGCGGGCAGCGGCAGCGCATCGCGCTCGCGCGCACGTTGCTGACCGATCCGCGCGTGCTGATCCTCGACGACGCGACCTCGTCGGTCGACGCCACCACCGAGGAGGAGATCCAGGGCGCGCTGACGACCCTGCTCGAAGGCCGCACGACGATCCTCGTCGCGCATCGCCGCTCGACCCTGCGGCTCGCCGATCGGATCGTCGTGGTGGACGGTGGCCGGGTGGTGGCGGAGGGCCAGCACGAGGATCTGCTCGCCACCTCCGCCCTCTACCGCGGGCTGTTGGCCGGTCCGGACGATGCGATCGTCGAGGACGCGGCCGCGATCTCCGAGCAGGTCGACGGCGTGACCGCGTCCGCGTGGCAGCCGATCCAGACCGAGGAACCGGTCGACCGGGCCCGCCTCGCCACCGGTCGCATCGGGCCGCCCGGCGGGGGTGGGCGCGGGACCGGCGCCAACATGAACCTGACCGCCACGCCCGAGCTGCTGGACCGGCTCGAGAAGCTGCCGGCCGCGAACGACGCGCACCGCGTCGACCTCGAGGCGGAGGCGACCGACGACGGCACCGGGCGCTTCCGGTTGTCCGAGTTCCTGAAGCCGTACCGCATGCCGCTCGGCATCGGGCTCGGGCTCGTCTTCGTCGACGCGATCCTCACGCTGGCCGGGCCGATCCTCGTCCGCCACGCCGTGGACGGCGGCATCCAGGACGCGTCGTTCGCGTTCGTGCTCGGCACCGCCGCGGTGTTCACCGGCGTCGCGCTCGCCGACTGGTTCGTGATGTGGGCCTCGACGCTGCAGACCGGCCTGACCGCGGAGCGGCTGCTGCTTGCGCTGCGGGTGCGCATCTTCGCCCACCTGCAACGGCTCTCGGTCGAGTACTACGACCGAGAGCTCGGCGGCCGGATCATGACCCGCATGACGACGGACGTGGAAGCGCTCAGCTCGCTGCTCCAGACCGGACTCATCCAGGCGGTCGTCAGCTTCTTCACCTTCTTCGGCGTGCTGATCGTGCTGATGTTCGTCAACTGGCAGCTCACGCTCGCGCTCATGATCGTCGTGCCGCCGCTCGTGCTCGCGACCTGGTTGTTCCGCGTCCGCTCGGCGACCGCCTACGACCGGGCGCGCGAGCGGATCGCCGCGGTCAACGCCGACCTGCAGGAGAACCTCTCGGGCGTGCGCGTCGCGCAGGCGTCGGCCCGGGAGGACGTGAACTCGGCCGGCTTCCGCCGCCTCTCGCGCCAGTACCTCGACGCCCGCCTCGACGCGCAGAAGCTGGTCGCCCTCTACTTCCCGTTCGTCTACTTCCTGTCGGCGATGGCCGACATCCTCGTGCTCGGCGTCGGCAGCGGGCTGGTGCGGAACGGCGCGCTGAGCGCCGGCGCGCTGATCGCCTTCATCCTCTACGTCGACCTGTTCTTCTCGCCGGTGCAGCAGCTCTCACAGGTGTTCGACACGTACCAGCAGGCCGACGCGTCCATGAAGCGGGTCAACGAGCTCATGGCCACGCCGACGGCCACGCCGATCGCGACCGCGCCGGTGCCGCTGCCCGAGCCGCTCACCGGCCGGGTCCGGTTCGACGACGTCCACTTCCGCTACCCGACCGCGACCGACGAGGCGCTGCGGGGCATCGACCTCGAGCTGCAGCCCGGTGAGGTCGTCGCGCTGGTCGGCGAGACCGGCGCCGGGAAGTCCACGATCGTCAAGCTGATCGCGCGCTTCCACGATCCGACGTCGGGACGCGTGCTCATCGACGGCGTGCCGCTCACCGAGCTCGACGTCGACGGGTACCGGCAGCGCCTCGGCTACGTGCCGCAGGAGGCGTTCCTCTTCACCGGGACGATCCGCGACAACATCGCGTTCGGCCGGCCCGACGCGTCCGACGCGGCGGTGGAGGCGTCGGCCCGCGCCGTCGGCGCCCACGACTTCATCACCCGCCTGCCCGGCGGGTACCTGCACCCGGTCAGCGAGCGCGGCCGCTCGCTGTCGGCCGGTGAGCGCCAGCTCGTCTGCCTCGCCCGAGCGCACCTCGTCGACCCGGCGATCCTCCTGCTCGACGAGGCGACCGCCAACCTCGACCTGGCCACCGAGGCGAAGGTGGCGCAGGCGATGCAGGTCGTCTCCCAGGGCCGGGTCACCGTGGTCATCGCCCACCGCCTGCAGACGGCCCGCAGCGCGGACCGCATCGCGGTGATGGTCGACGGCCGGATCGCCGAGCTCGGCTCCCACGACCAGCTCCTCGCCCGCGAGGGCGCCTACGCCTCGATGTGGCAGGTCCTCGCCGCGTAGGTTGCCGGCGTGTCGATTCTCGGAACCCGAGTCGTTCGCAAGGAAGACCCCGCCCTCCTCACCCGGGGCGGCGTCTACGTGGCCGACCTGCACGAGCCCCGGCTCGAGGGCGCGGGGTACGTGGCCTTCGCCCGTTCCCCGATGGCCCACGCCACGATCACGTCGATCGAGCTCGACGACGCCAAGGCGATGCCGGGCGTGCTCGGCGTCTTCACCTCGGCCGACGTCGACCTGGAGCCGGTGGCGGGGATGATGGCCCCGCCTGCGATGGCCCGGCCGCAGCTCGCCGTGGACCGGGTGCGCTTCGTCGGCGAGCCGATCGCGGTCGTCGTCGCGGAGACGGCGACCCAGGCCGCCGATGCGGCCGACGCGATCTGGGCCGACCTCGAGCCGCTACCTGCGGTGATCGGCGTCGAGGCGTCGGCGACCGAGGAGGTCCTCCTGTACCCGGAGGCCGGGACCAACGCCGCAGCGACGCTCGACTTCGGCTCCGACCCGAACCTGTTCGACGGCTGTGAGGTCACCGTCAGCCTGCGCATCGAGAACCAGCGGGTGGCGATCTGCCCGCTCGAAGGGCGCGGCGCCGCTTCGGCGTGGACCGCCGACGGCCGGCTGTACCACTGGAGCAGCACGCAGGGCGCGCACGGCACGCGTGACCAGCTGAAGGACATGTACGGCCTCGAGCCCGACCAGGTGCGGGTCATCACCCCCGACGTCGGCGGCGGCTTCGGCGCGAAGACCACGGTGACCGCCGAGGAGCAGCTGCTCCCGTGGCTCGCGCGCACGCTCGACCGGCCGGTGCGGTGGTCCGAGACGCGCACCGAGTCGATGCTCGGCCTCGGCCACGGCCGCGCCCAGTACCAGGTGGCCGAGCTCGGTGGCACGCGCGACGGGCGCATCGAGGCCTACCGCCTCACCGTCGTGCAGGACGCCGGCGCCT
>JAFBAD010000250.1 GCA_019247975.1 Acidimicrobiia bacterium | reverse complement strand
ACGTGCGTCCGTGGGTCCCGGTCGTCAGCCTCACCAAGGGGCTCGAGCAGGGGACGAAGCTGCGGATGAGCCAGGTCGTGCACGAGGTGCTGCCCGGTCACCCCGTGGGCGTCCTCACCGGACCGAACCTGGCCAAGGAGATCCTCGCCGGCCAGGCGGCGGCCAGCGTCATGGCGATGGACGACCACAACGTCGCCTGCGCGCTGCAGGACCTCTTCTCCACCGACCTGTTCCGCGTCTACACGAACGAGGACGTGATCGGCTGCGAGCTCGGCGGCCTGCTCAAGAACGTCGTCGCCATCGCGGCGGGCATGGCCGACGGGCTCGGTGCCGGTGACAACACCCGCGCCACCGTGATCACCCGCGGCCTCAACGAGCTCACGCGCCTGGGTGTCGCGCTCGGTGGGCTCGAGTCCACCTTCGCCGGCCTCGCCGGCATGGGCGACCTGATCGCGACGTGCATCAGCCCACAGAGTCGCAACCGCTACGTCGGCGAGCAGCTCGGTCGGGGTCGCACGATCGACGACATCATCGACGAGATGAACATGGTCGCCGAAGGCGTGAAGACGTCGAAGGTGGTGATGGAGATCGCCGACCGCCTCGGCGTCGACCTCCCCATCTGCAGCCAGGTCAAGGCGGTCTGCCACGACGGCGCCACCGCGGACACGGCGTATCGCGGGTTGCTCAACCGCCGTGTGGGTCACGAGACCCGCGGGCTCGACCAGGGTTGAGCCGCCCCACCGCGACACCGATCGGCACGCTCGACGGGTGGGCGGGAGCCTCGGTCGACGACCACGGCGGGGTCGAGGTCGACGCCGACGTTCGGCTCGACTGGTGGATCGGCGCGGACGACCGCTGGCACCTCCCCGAGCGGGAGGCGACCGCCCGCCAGACCCTGATCGGGAACGCTCCCGTCGTCGAGACGCGCGTGCGCATCCCTGGCGGCGACGCGGTGCAGCGGGCGTACGGCGCGCGTGACGCCCAGGGGGACGAGCACGTCGTCGTCGAGATCGAGAACGCCTCACGCGCACCCATCGCGCTCGCACTCGTGTTCCGCGACGCGATCGAAGTGGAGGACAACGTCGTGCGGGCCGGTCGGAGGATCGTCGCAGTGCTCCCGCGGAAGCCGGCGCGGGCAGCGTCGGGTCGCGATGCCGAGCAGGTCGTTACCTCGGGACAGGCGGGCGAGCTCGCGGGTCCGCTGAGCGCTCCGGCGGTGCTCGTCTTCCCGCTCGCCCACACCGCTTCGATGCGGGTGGTGCTGCCGATCGGTGGACAGGTCCCGGCGGCCCTGCCGTCGGCCGAGCAGGTGGCGGCGGGCTGGGCCCGGTTCACCGAGCGGGGCACGCAGCTGAGCGTGCCCGACTCGGGGCTGATGGACGACGTGCAGGCGGCGCGCGCCCAGCTGCTGCTGGAGACCGGTCGGGGCCGGCGCAGCGGGATCCCGGAGGTCGTGGCTCTCGACGCCGAGGGCTTCCACGACGAGGCGGCCCGCATCCTGCGTGCGCTGAACGAGCAGCCCACCCCTCGGCGGGGCGACGAGGACCTGTTCCAGGCGGCGGTCCGGCACTGGCAGGTCACCCGCGACGGCGACCTGGCGGAGGACATGCTGCCGCTGCTCGGCCAGCTGGCCCGGAGGATCGCCAAGCGTGACGGGACGGCTTGGCTGCTGAAGGGCTTCGCCGACCTGCTCGACGGGATCGGTCAGCCGAAGGCGGCCCGGGCGGTGCGGCCCGGCGACTTCGGGTGGATCAGGAGCCACCCGGGTGGGTGGGAGGGCTTCGCCGCGCACCGCACCGCCGGGGGGACGGAGCTCCTGGCCGCGCTGCGGGTCCGGCTGCTGTTCGAGTCGATCGCACCCCACCTGGCGGTGCTCCCCGCAGGGCTCGGCCCCTGGGACCGCCAGCCCGTGGAACTGCACCGCGCGCCGACCGCCTTCGGTCCCTTCTCGTTCGCGCTGCGCTGGCACGGTGACCGGCCCGCGCTGCTGTGGGATCTCGATGCCCACGAGGGCGTCGGCCCCGTGGAGATCACCGCGCCCGGGCTCGTTCGGGGCTGGTCGTCAGATGCCCGCAAGGGAGAAGAGCTGCTCTCGGCGAGCCGCGATGATGGGGACGGGCCGATCGACCCCGGAGGGTCCTTCACGTGAGCGACGCCGACGAGACGCCAACCGATCAGGTCCGCGTGGTCTCCATCGCGCCGACCGACATCGAGTCGCTCAAGACGTTGCTGGAGGCGTACGGCGTCGGGCGACGGGAGATCGAGCAGGCCGAGCGGGACAACACGCTCGGATACCTCGCGGTCGAGCACTTCGTCTTCCCCGATCCGGCCGTCTACGACCTCGAGTCGGTCGCCGACGTCACCGGCATGCCGGCCGTCCAGATCGTGCAGCTGTGGCGGTCGCTCGGCTTTCCCGATCCGGTCGGCGGCGAGCGCATCTTCACCGAGACCGACGTCGAGATGCTGACGAACGTGGCCGACCTCATGCGCGAGGGCCGTCTCGAACCGGACCTCGCGCTGCAGATGAGCCGCGTCATCGGCTCGTCGCTGGCCCGGGTCGCCGCCGCGATGATCGACGCGCTCGGGCTCGACGAGGGGGACGAGCCCCTGGCCGGTGACTTCGCCGGTGCGGCCAGTCAGCTCATGCCGACGTTCCCCAAGATCCTCGACTACGTCTGGCGCCGGCACCTCCAGGTCGCCGCTCGACGGGAGGCGGCGCGGGAGGCGTCGGACGGCGAGCGCGACACGAAGGCCGTCGGCTTCGCCGACCTGGTCGGCTTCACCGCCTTGAGCCAGCAGGTCGACGAGCACATCCTCGCCTCGGTGGTCGATCGCTTCGAGTCCATCGCCTACGACACCGTCGTGAGCCTGGGCGGCCGTGTGGTGAAGATGATCGGCGACGAGGTGATGTTCGTCGTCGACGACGACCGCTCGGCCCTGGAGATCGCCCTCACCCTCTCGGAGGCGTACTCCGACGACGATCAGCTGTCGGAGGTCCGGGTCGGGCTGGCCAGCGGGCCGGTGCTCGAGCGGGAGGCCGACTACTACGGCCCGACGGTGAACCTGGCCAGCCGGATCGTGGCCATCGCCTTCCCCGGAACGGTCGTCGTCTCCGACGACATCCACGCTGGTCTCGAGGCCGATCCGTCGTTTTCCTGGCGATCGCTCAAACAGCGCCGATTGAAGGACATCGGAAGAGTGTCCCTCTGGTCGGTCAGGAGAGCTGGTGACGACGACGGGCGCAGGAGCGCCAGGGAACGAGACCGCCGCCGGAAGGCCGAGCGGTGGGAACGAGGCATCGAGCGGCTCGCGGAGAGCGAGGAGTCGCCGGGGTCGTGACGCGGCGGATGGGAGTCGCGGAAAGCGCCGTGGGTACGGTACGGCCGTGCGCGCTTGGGCGGCGCTGGGGACCGCCATGGCTTGCGTCGGCGTATGCGCCGGCGCGGTAGCTGCTGTCACCGTCGCGCCCGCACTGACCGACTCGCCGAAGGTGACGCCGGCCGCGGTCGACGTCGCGGCGCCGACGCCGTCGGCCCCGAAGGTCGAGGGCCACTGGCAGCCGAAGCACGAAGCTCCGAAGGCCGAGCCGCAGGTGGACGTGGAGGCCCAGAGCCTCGTCGCCTCGAAGGCGCAGTACCGCATGCCGACCTGGTTCGTGGCCGCCGACGCGATCGTGCCGTCGGTGGAGCTCTACGCGGCGGGGGGCGTGCCCATGGGACGGGCCATGTCGAACCCCACCCAGTACGGCCTGCCGCTCGTGTTCCGGGTCATGAAGGACCAGGGCCAGTGGCTCGACGTGCAGGTCTCGACCCGACCGAACGGGTTCCGGGCGTTCATCAAGCGGTCCGACGTGAAGCTGCGGATGGTGCCGAACTGGATCAAGGTCCGGCTCAGCACCCGGTCGGTCACCGTGTACCACGGCGACACGCCGCTGCTGCAGACCACCGGGACGATCGGCAAGCCCACCAGCCCGACCCCGACCGGCTGGTTCTTCGTCGACGCCAGCGTGATCCTCGACGACCAGAACGGCCCGTACGGGTCCGGCCAGCTCGCGCTGTCGGGCTACTCGGACGTCTACTACCACTTCGCCGGCGGCATCGGGCAGATCGCGCTGCACGGCACGAACGCGCCTGGCCTCATGGGCCAGGCCGCGAGCAACGGCTGCGTGCGCCTCGTGAACTCGACCTTCTCCGAGGTCCAGAAGCTTGCCCCCCTCGGCACCCCGGTCCAGATCGTCCCCTAGCTCGTTTTGAAGGCTGTGAGGATCATCGACGCGGTCCGGTGATCGCGCTGGGCTGGGGTCGGTGATTGTGAGCGTGACCCACTTGAAGGCTGGCTTCGTGCCGT
>JAFBAD010000214.1 GCA_019247975.1 Acidimicrobiia bacterium | reverse complement strand
GGTGCTGGCCAACCTGATGGGCTTCTCGGTGGTCGACGTAAACATGCAAAAAACAGGGTGCTCGGGCGGAGCCTATGACTTCTTCGAGCCGCTCCAGAACCTCGACGCCTACGACGTCATCCAGACGATCGCCCACCAGCCATGGGTGCTCGGGCAAAAGGTCGGCATGATGGGCATCTCCTACGGCGCGATCAGCCAGCTGTTCGCGGCCCAGCTCGATCCGCCCGGCCTGGAGGCGATATCGCCCCTGTCCACGATCGACGCCACCGCGACGACGCTCTATCCCGGCGGCGTCCTCAACACCGGGTTCGCGGTCGCGTGGGCGCAGCAGCGTCAGCAGGAGGCCGAGCCGGCCGGGCCGAACAGCGGCCAGCCCTACGCCTACCAGCAGATCCAGAAGGGCGATCAGACCTGCAAGTCCAACCAGGCGCTGCATGGCGAGGCGGCCAGCCTGATGGGCAAGATCCGCGCCAACGCTCACTACAACCCGCCGGTGGCCGACCCGCTGGACCCGATCACCTTCGTGCACAAGATCAACGTCCCGGTGTTCCTGGCCTGCCAGTGGGAGGACGAGCAGACCGGCGGTCACTGCCCCGATCTGGCCGAGCACTTCACCGCCACCAACCGCAAGTGGTTCACCTTCACCAACGGCGCCCACGTCGACTCCCTCGACCCGTACACGTTCGACCGCTGGTACGACTTCCTCGAGCTGTTCGTCGCCCACCAGGCGCCGGCGGTTAACCAGGCGGTGATTCGAGCCGCGGCGCCGGTCATCTACCAGCAGGCGCTCGGCCTTCCCCAGAGCGACGTGGTCAGTCTGCCGCCCGATCCGATCCAGCTCGAGCCGACCTACCAATCCGCGCTGGCCGCGTTCGACGCGACGCCCGAGATCCGGGTGCTGTTCGACAACGGCGCCGGGCGCTCGCCGACCGGTCAGTCCACCGCGGGCGACCCGTATCCCGGCTTCGAGCAGTCGTTCTCGAAATTCCCAATCCCCGGAACCACGGCCCGCTTCTGGTACCTGGGCGCGGGCGGGACCCTGGGAAGCCGTCCGCCGGCGCGACGCGGGATCGATCAGTACACCTCGAACGCCAAGGCGACCGCGCCCGACGACTACGGGAGCAACACGGGCAGCGGCGGGCTGTGGGGCAATGCGTCGCAGTGGCAGTGGGAGTGGCGCCCCAATCCGTCCGGAACCGCTGTGTCATACCTGTCCGCTCCGCTGCAGGCCAACACCGCGGTGATCGGGGCGGGCGCGCTGCACCTCTGGGTTCGCTCCTCGACGCGCGACGTCGATCTCCAGGCCACCATCAGCGAGGTGCGCCCCGACGGCAACGAGACCTTCGTCCAGAACGGCTGGATCCGGGCCAGCGAGCGCAAGCTCGCCACCAGCTCGAAGGACCTGGTCGGGCGACCCAGCACGCTGCTCGAGCCCGTGCCCAGCATACGGGCCTCCGACGTGCGTGCGATGCCGAAGGGGCGGTTCGTCGAGGTGGTCGTCCCGCTCTACTACGAGGGTCACGTCTACCGCGCCGGCTCGCGCATCCGAGTCACGGTGTCGGCGCCCAACGGCACTCAGCCGATCTGGGCGTTCGGCGAGACCGTGCCGGCTTCGCGCGCGGCCACCGTGTCGATCGCATTCTCGAAGAAGATGCCCTCGAGCCTGATCCTCCCGGTCGTGCCGGGCCTGAGCGTGCCGACCGCGCTGCCGGCCTGCCCCAGCCTGCGCAACGAGCCCTGCCGCCCCTACGCCTGACGCGCACACGCGTCAGGTCAGGTCGAGCGCCTCGGGGGACTGCGGCGGAAGCGACGCGGAGTGGGTCGACATGCCGCCGTCGATCCGGATGGTCTGCCCGGTGATGTAGCGGGACTCGTCGGACACGAGGAAGCCGACCAGGTCGGCGATGTCGCTCGGGCGACCCACGTGCGGGGTGAGCATCGACTTGGCGTAGCCGGCGATCATCTCGGGCGGGATCACCGCCTGGAGCGACTCGGTGACGATGAGGCCGGGGACGATCGTGTTGGCCCGCACCCCGGCTCGTCCGTACTGGGTCGCGATGGATCGGGTCAGCGACTCGATCGCGGCCTTCGACGCGCTGTACGCGGCGCGGGTCAGATCGCCGCTGAACGCGGCGCCCGAGGACATGTTGACGATCGCGCCACGACCGCCCCGGACCATGTGGGGGAGCACGTGCTTGCTCGTGAGCAACTGGCTCGTGAGGTTCACCGCGAACATGCGGTCCCAGACCTCGAGGTCCATCTCGGTGACCGTGACGTCACGGGCCAGGACGTCGCCGTCGGTGAGCGCCGCGTTGTTGTCGAGGATGTCGATCGCTCCGTAGCGATCGACGGTCGTGGCGACCAGGGCGGCCACGCTGTCCTCGTCGCTCAGGTCGACCGCGATGGCGGCCGCCTCGCCTCCGTCCGCGACCACCGACCCGGCGACCGCCTCGGCGGCCGGCTCGTCGATGTCCGCGACCACGACCGCCGCGCCGTCGGCGGCCAGGCGCGACACCACCGCGGCGCCGATGCCTCGGGCCCCGCCGGTCACGATCGCGACGCGGCCCTCGAGCCGCGGTGCACTCAAAATCGGCCGAGGTCGCGCAGCCAGGGGATGAGCAGGCGCAGCCCGTCGTCGAGGCTCATCGGCTCGTAACCCAGCTGGTCGTGGGTGGGATCGGGTCCGGTCCGGGGCGGGCGGTCGTCGCGGGCCGCGGCTTCGGCGATCGCGTAGAGCGTCGGCCCGAAGGTGTCGAGGACCTCCTTCGGTGCGGTCCGGTGGTCCAGATCCTCGACGCGGTGGTCGACGCCGGCGATCTCGCACGCGCGGTTGCAGGCGGCGGCCGTGCTGACCTCGTCCTCCGGGCGACCGGAGAGCCAGTACCGGCCGCCGGGGAGCCCGCGGTCGAGGGCAGCGATCGACCCCGACGCCACGTCGGCTGCCGCCACCCACGTGACCGGGAAGGTGAGGTACGCCGTGAGGCGCCCGCGCAGCGCGGCCAGCAGCACCCGGTTGAAGCTCGTGCGGTGCAGCGCGCGTTCGGCGACCAGTCCGGGGCCGTAGATGGCGCCGGGGTGGCAGGTCATCACGTCGTCGCCGGCCTCGGCGCGGCGGTGGACCTCGACGAAGGCGGCCATCTTGGTCACCGTGTACGGGTCGTCGGGCGGGTTGGCGAGGAGCGGTGCCTCCTCGCGCGGCCCGGGCCCCGTCATGTCGAAGAAGGTCCCGGTGCTCAGCGCGACCACACGGCGCATGTCATGGGCCTTGCCCGCATCGAGCACGTGGGTGGTGCCTGCGGTGTTGACGGCCCGGAAGTCCTCGAGGTCCTGGCTGGCGCCGCCGAGCAGCGCGGCGCAGTGGATGGCGGACTCGCAGCCCTTCGCGGCGCGCAGCACGTCGTCGGCGTCGGTGATGTCGCCCTGGACGAGCTCGACGCCGATGTCGGCCAGCGCCTGCGCCTCGTCGGGGTTGCGGACGAGCGCCTTGACGTCGTCACCCCGGGCGATGAGCTGCTCGCAGACGTTCGCGCCGGTCAGCCCGGTGCCGCCGGTGACGAACACGGTGCTCATGCCGGCGCCCCCGCCTCCTGATCGGCGTCGATCGCGGTGTCGACCTGGCTCTTGTCGTAGGGGAGCGCTGGCTCACCGCTCCCGAAGACGTCGAGCGTGTGGATGAAGCGGTGCAGCCCCATCATCTCGGAGCACGCCACGCCGAGCTCGACGACCTGCGCGGTCGTGAACACCTCGCCGAGCTGGCGGTAGAAGTCGGCGTCGATCGCGTGGTGGTCGGCCGACAGCAGGTCGAGGAAGCGGATGGCCATCCGCTCCTGCGGGTCGAGGTCGCTGCGGTTGTCACCGATGAGGCAGGCGACGTCCTCGTCGGTGATCGAGTCGTGCTTGCGCGACTGCATGCACGGCTGGCACTCACCGAGCTGCGCGCTGCGGATGCGGAGCAGCTCGAGGATGCGCCCGCCGAGCAGGCTGCCCTTGCCCCGGGCCAGCCGCTTCATGTGCATCATCTCGAGGATCGCCTGGCGGTAGGCGAAGATCTGCAGCGGCAGCGGCGTCGCGTACAGGCCGTCGGCCACACCGCCTTCGATGATCTCCTTCGAGCGCGGCGTGAGCTCGTCCATCGGGATCGGTTCGATCATCGGCACTGCGGGGCCCCCTGGTCGGCGTGACGCAACACTTTCACAGACTTCTGTAACGGTACAGTCCGGGCATGTCGATCGAACCGTCGGACATCCTGCTCGAGGGCCGGGTCGCAGTCGTGACCGGAGGGGGAGCAGGGATCGGCCGCGGGATCGCGGCGGGCCTGGCCGCCTTCGGGGCGCGGGTGGCCATCTGGGAGCGGGACCCGGAGTCCTGCGCGGCAGCCGCCGCGGAGATCGGAGGCTTGTCGGTGCCGACCGACGTGCGCGACAGCGCGCAGGTCGACGCAGCCCTCGCGCAGACCGTCGACGCGCTCGGCACCGTGTCGATCCTCGTGAACAACGCGGGCGGGGTCTTCATCTCGGGGATCCTCGAGACGTCGGAGAACGGCTGGGACGCGCTGTACCGGGCCAACCTGCGGCACGTGCTCCTCTGCACGCAGCGGGTCGCCCGCGGCATGGTCGAAGCCGGCATCGGCGGCAGCATCACGTCGGTCACCTCGATCGAGGGAGTGCGGGCCGCGCCCGGGTACGCGGCCTACGCCGCGGCGAAGGCCGGAGTCATCAACTACACGAAGACCGCCGCGCTCGAGCTCGCGCCGCACGGCATCCGCGTGAACGCGCTGGCTCCCGACATCACGCTCACCGAGGGCATCGCAGCCATCGCGCCCGAGGGCGCCCAGGCCCACTTCGGCGACACGGTGCCGATGGGACGGGCCGGTCACGTCGACGAGATGGCCGGCGCTGCGGTCTTCCTCGCGTCGGACATGGCCAGCTACATCACCGGGCAGACGATCCACGTCGACGGCGGCACCCACGCGGCGAGCGGTTGGTACCACCACCCCGAGACCGGCGTGTACTCGTTGGGACCGACCGGGTGACCTCGACGAGCGTCGACGCGATCCTCGCTGCAACCCGGCGGGTCATCGCCGAGCGGGGTCCGGAGAAGTTCACGATGTCGGCGATCGCGGAGGCCGCCGGCGTCTCCCGACCGACGCTCTACCGCTGGTTCCCGACCAGGGGCGCGTTGCTCGAGGCGCTCACCGCGTACGAGGGCCAGATGTTCGACACGCGCCTGCGCGAGGTCATCGCGGCCCAGCGCAGCGCGGGCGCACGGCTCGACTCCGCGCTGCGCTTCGTCGTGACCTACCTGGACGGCCTGATGGGACCCGACCCGATCGGCGCCGAGCCGGCCTTCGCCCTGCAGTCGCTGGCCGCCTCCCTGGAGCCGTTCACCCGCACGCTCGTCCGCCTCCTCGGCGACGGGATGCAGGCCGTCCCGGCGGTGCGCCGCGGCCAGCTGACCGCCGAGCAGGCGGCCGAGCTGTTCATGCGGCTCGCCTACTCGCACTACCTGGTGCCCCACCCCGACCCCGAGGTGCTGCTCGCCGGCATGCGCAGCCTGGCCGGGCTGTCCCGTCGCCCACTCGCTCGCGCCGCCGGCTGAACGGCAAGAGCGGTCAGACCTTGTAGAGCAGGACCCCGGCTTCTTCGCGCACGCGGGCCTGCCGCTTCATGCGGAGGTGCTCGAGGTGCGCGTAGGTCTCGTCCTCGGCCATCCCGCCCCAGGACCGGGGGCGGAACAGCTTGTGCGAGAGGTCGGTCACGCTGGCCCAGCCGAGCTCTTCGCTGTACGCACGGAGCTCGGCGAGCCGCTGCTCGTGGTGGGCCTTGATCTCCTTGACCCGGCCGTGCAGGTCGCTCATCGGGTGCCCGTGGGCCGGGAGCGCCAGCTGCACGCCGTCGAGGCCGTCGAGCCGGTCGAGTGAGTCGATGAAGCGCTGCACCGAGGCGTCGACCATGCCCGAGACGTGCGGCGTGATCGACGGGAGCACCTGGTCGCCGCAGAGGAGGACGCCGTGCTCCTCGTCGTAGAGGCACAGGTGGTCGTCGGTGTGGCCGGGCGTGTCGAGCCCGACCCACTCGCGCCGCCCGAGCGAGATGCGCTCCAGGTCGCGCACCCGCGTGGAGGGGCGGGGCGGCAGCATCCACTGGAGCATCTCGGCGCCGCGCGAGCGCATCTCGGCGAGGCGCTCCGGTGGCGGGCCGAGCGGCTCGCCACCCCACGGTGAGGGGCGGGGGAGGTCGAGGCGACCGAGGAACTCGTCGAGGTCGGGATCCGCGTCGTCGAGATCGCCGTCGTCGAGCTCACGCGGATCGAACAGCGTGCGGAACCGGTCGTGGGCGACGACCTGGGCACCGGTCTCCTTGGCGAGCATCGACGCGGCCCCGAAGTGGTCGGGGTGCGAGTGGGTCACGACGATCGTGTGCACCCGGGGCAGCGGGACCTCGGCCGCCGCCAGCCGCCCCATGAGGCTCTGCCATGAGGCCGGGCCGGGCATGCCCGGATCGACCAGCGCGAACCCCCGCTCGTCCTCGAGCGCGTAGCAGTTGACGTGGCCGAGCCCGGTGAAGTCGATGGGCAGCTGGAGGCGCAGGATGCCGGGCGCGACCTCGGTGACCTCCTCGGACGCGTCCTCCTGCTCCTGCTTCCTCGCCACGGTCTCACCCTAACTTGACCGGCGGGTCAAGTTGGAAGGACGAGGAGGGTGCCGTCGGGTCTTCGGAGCTCGAGGGTGCCGTCGGGTGCTCGTGCCATGGTCCATCCGCCTTCGTGGACGAGGTGATGGTGGTGGTGGCAGAGCAGGGCCAGGTTCCACAACGCGGTGGGGCCGAGGTCGCGGTCCCACCAGAGGATGTGGTGGGGGGAGCACTTGTTGGGTGGCATGCGACAGCCGGGGAAGACGCAGTGGCTGTCGCGTACGGCGAGGGCTCGTTTGAACTTGGGTGGGGTGCTGCGGGTGGTGCGTCCGAGGTCGAGGATCTCGCCGTCGGGGCCGGTGATGATCCGGGTGATGCGGGCGTCGCAGGCGATCCGGCGGGCGGTCTCGGCGTCGATGTGCTCGCCCGTGTTGAGGAGCCGTCCGTGACCGGTGGCCTTGAGCAGGTCGTCGAGGTCGATGGAGACCATGACCGTCGGTTGCGCCTGCGTGTCTGCGATGTCTGGGTTCAGGGCCCGGCGGATCAACGACAGCAATGCGATGGCCCGGCGCCGGGCGATCGGAGGCCGGTGGTCGCCCATCGCGCCGGCCCGGTAGATCGCTTCGGCTTCGCCGTCCAAGGCAGCTTCGAGCTCGGCGCCGGCGAGGCCGTCGAGTCCGCCGTTGACGGCGTAGTTGCCCTCATAGGTCTTGCTGAGGTCGAGCTCGCAGTCATCCCACGACTTGGGTTCGCGGCCGTCCTGGTCGACCCGTCGGCCCCACCAGCGCATGATCGATGCGAGATCGTCGACGGGCAGCTGACGGGCCTGTTGCAGGATCTCCGCTTCGGCTTCCGCGAAGGCCTCCATCGTCCGACCGGTCGTGTACCGCAGGATCGTCCGCACCTTCCCAGACCCCAACGTGTCGAGCGCCTGGGACAGGAGCGGTCGGGTGCGGATGATCCGGGCGTGCCGGGCCAACGAGTTCGACTCGTTGGTGGACAGGTGGCTGCGCTCACGGATCCACGACGCCGCGGTCCAGGCGCCGTCGGCCTTGTGGACCTGCCGGCCCTCGAAGGCCCCCATGGTGCGGAGCTGGGCGGCTTCGGCCGCCTCCCGCAGCTGGGTCAATGACACCAGCAGCTCGGCCACCTCGTGATCGGAGAGGGCGTCAGGATCGAGGCCATGCAGCTCCTCGACCACCGCCCCCAAACACATGTTCGTAGCCTAGCGTCTCATTGCCGCTAAAGCCATGAAATTGTTCGGATGTTTGTCCACAAGAGCAGTGCTCTCATATCGACAAATGAGAGCACTGCTCCTGTGGAGAACTCGGGGTGCTCAGTCGACCTGGGCCGAGTGATCCTCGGCGAAGATCGGCGGAACTCCGGCCAGGCCCAGCTGCGCCGCGTCCTCGATCGACTCGACCACGTCCAGCTCGGCACCGTGCTGGAGGATCTGCCGGGGCAGGAAGCGGAGCACGATCATCGAGGCGGCGGCTGCGAGCAACGCCCCGACGATCGACGCGAGGTGGATGCCGGACACGAACGCGGTCTCGGCCTGGTGCGTGAGCTCGGCCGCCGCCTGCGCGGGCAGGTGGGTCGCGGTGCTGAGTGCACCGGCGAGCGACGAGCTGGCGGTCGATCGGTCGCCCGGCGACAGGGTGTGCAGCGCGGACGACAGGCCCGAGCTGTACCGAGATGCGGCGACCGAGCCGAGGACGGCGACACCGAGGGCGGCGCCGAGCTCGCGCGTCGCGTCGTTCATCGCCGAGCCTGCGCCGGCGCGGCGAGGCGGGACCGCGGACATGATCGAGGCGGTCATCGGCGACATCGTCATCGCGATGCCGGGGACCAGGAAGCCGACGCACAGGAGGATGTAGGCGTACGGCGAGTGGGTCGTGAGCTGGGTGAACAGCAGGAACGCGATCGACACCAGCGCCATGCCGAGGCCGACGGTGCGGTTGTGCCCGATGCGGGCGATGATCGCCGGGGTCAGGGGCGCCACGATCATCATGATCGGGGCCATCGGCAGGAGGCGCAGCGCGGCGTCGAGCGGGCTGTAGCCGAGGATCAGCTGGAAGTACTGCGTGATGAGGAACATCACGCCGTACATGGCGAGGAAGACGAGGATCATCCCGCCGGTCGCGGTGCTGAACGCGGGGTTCCGGAAGTAGCTCATGTCGAGCATCGGCTCGGGGTGGTGGCGCTCCCACATCACGAAGCCGACGAGGGCCACGAGGGCGACGGCGAACGCGACCAGCGTCTCGGTGCTGCCCCAACCCTTGTCGGGCGCCTCGATGAGCCCGAAGACGAGCGAAACGATGCCCACGACCGACAGCGCGGCGCCCACCGGGTCGAGCACGCCCTCCTCCGGGTCCTTCGACTTCGGCACGAGGAAGATGCCGGCCACGACCGCCACCAGGATGATCGGCACGTTGACGAGGAAGACCGCCCCGAACCAGTAGCGCCCGAGCAGCCAGCCGCTCGCCACCGGTCCGATCGCGCCGGCCGCGCCGGTCACGCCGGCCCAGATCGCGATCGCCCGTGCCCGCTCGTTCGGTGGGAACACGTTGACGAGGATCGAGAGCGTCGACGGCATGATGAACGCCGCCGCACCACCCATGAGAGCGCGGCACGCGATCAGCTGCCACATCTCGGTCGACTGCGACGCGAGCACGCAGGCGATGAGGAAGCCGAGCAGGCCCAGCTGCAAGGCGCCCTTGCGGCCGAACCGGTCGCCCAGGGCGCCGGCGGTGAACAGCAGGCCGGCGAACACGAGCGAGTACGCCGCCACCACCCACTGGAGCTGGGAGGTCGTTGCGCCGAGGTCGCGGGAGAGGGTCGGGATGGCGACGTTGAGGCTCGAGTTGCCGACGAAGACGATCAGCAGGCTCAGGCAGAGGACCGCGAGGGTCCACCACCTCTTCTCGTACAGCACTGGGGCTTCGATGTCCGCCTGCACGTTCACGTTCACGTGAAGCTATCGGCGGTCACGGCCTCCGAGCGCGCTCGTCGCGAGAACCGTGCCGACGATCGTGCGGACGAGGTCCTCGCCCAGCGGCTCGTCGCTGAAGAGGGCGCGGTGGTAGAGCGGCCCGACGAGGATGTCGACCGCAGCGTCGGGGGGCACCTTGAGCGCGTCGGGGTCGCGCTGGAGCCGCTCGGCCAGCTCGGCCCGGCGCGGGTCGACCACCCGCTCGCGGAGCGACGCGGCGAGCTCCGGATCCCGCGCTGCCTCCGAGATGAGCGCGCCGAGCACCTGGCGGGCACGCGGCTCGTCGAGGGCGAGGCGCAGATCGTCGAGGTAGGCGCACAGGTCGCGAGCGACGTCTCCGGTGTCGGGCACCGGGCGGGCCTTGTACACCTCGGCCAGCGCGTCGGTCACCGCGGCAACTCGCGACTGCCAGTTGGCCTCGAGCGCCGTGGTCGAGATGCCGGAGCGTGAAGCGATGGCGTTGTAGGTCAGGCTCGACATGCCTGCGTCGGCGAGGAGACCGAGGGTGATGGTGGCCAGGTTGCGCCGCTGGTCCTCGGGGATCGGGAGCGCGCCGGCCGCACCGCCGACGAGCTCGTCGGCCGCCGGCTCCACCGCCCGGGCCGGCAGGAACACGAAGGCGACCAGCGCACCGCCGATCGCGACGAACGCGGCGATGGCGACGCTGCGCGAGAGCGCGTCCACGAACGCGTGGTTGGCGACGTCCTGGATCGTCGAGCCGACCTGCCCACCGACGCTCTGCGCGGCGATGACCGCCGAACCGATCGAGCCCTTGACCGCACCGGCGAGCTGCGGCGCCGCCTTCTGCAGGGCGGGGAACGAGGAGTTCGAGGTGATCGTCGACGCGTAGGCCGCGTTGGCGATGCTCCCCATGATCGCGACGCCGAGCGCGCCGCCGATCTCGCGGGTGGTGTCGTTCATCGCCGAGCCGACGCCGGCCTTGTCGGGCGGGAGCGAGCCCATGATCGAGTCGGTCGCAGGGGCCATGGCCAGGCCCATCCCGATGCCGACGATCACCAGCACCGCGGCGATCAGCCCGTAGCCGCTGTCCACCGTGACCCGGGAGAACAGCGCGAGCGCAGTGGCGACGAGCACGAGGCCGACGGTGACGACGAGCTTCGTCCCGACCGAGCGGGCCATGCCGGACGAGATCGGCGCGGCGACCATCAGCGCGCCGGCCACCGGGATCAGCGCGGCCCCGGACTTCAGCGCCGAGTACCCGAGCACGAACTGCAGGTACTGGCTGATGAAGAACATGGAGCCGAACATGGCGAAGAAGACGAGCGTCACCGCGATGGACGCCGCGGTGAAGCGCGGGTTCTTGAAGAACCGGACGTCGAGGATCGGGTTGTCGACCCGGCGCTCCCACAGCACGAAGGCGACGAGGAGCACGGCGGCGACGACGAACGCGCCGATGATGACCGACGACCCCCAGCCCCTGGCCGGCCCTTCGATCACCCCGTAGAGGAGGGCGATGAGGCCGGGCGTCACGAGCAGGGTGCCGACGAGGTCGAGGGCGGGCGCCTGCGCGTCGCGAGAGTTCGGTACGAAGGCGATCGTCGCCGCGACGGTGAGGATCACGATCGGGACGTTCACCAGGAAGACGGCGCCCCACCAGAAGTGCTCGAGCAGGAAGCCGCCGGCGAGCGGGCCGATGGCCACGCCCAGACCCGACACGCCGGCCCACAGGCCGATGGCGCGGGCCCGCTCGGTCGGCTCGGTGAAGACGTTGGTGAGGATCGAGAGCGTCGCCGGCATGATCAGCGCGGCGCCGAAGCCCTGGACGCCGCGCAGCACGATCAAGCCGCCCGCGCTGCCGACGAGCGCGCAGCCGAGCGAGCCGCTCCCGAAGACGATCAGGCCGATGATGAAGCAGGGCTTGCGGCCCAGCCGGTCGCCGGTGTTGCCGCCGATCAGCAGGAGGCTGGCGAAGACGATCGTGTAGGCGTCGACGATCCACTGCAGGTCGGTCGAGGTCGCGTGGAGGTCCCGCACCAGTGTCGGCAGGGCGACGTTCACGATCGTCCCGTCGATCCCCACCACCAGCAGGGCGAGGCAGAGCACCGCCAGCACCAGCCACCGTGGACCGTCCCGGACCGGGGTCACGCCCTCCATCTTCGCCGAAGCGGGGGGCGTGACACCGCTACCTTCACCGCATGATCGTTGTCGTCGCAGCCATGAAGGGCGGGGTCGGGAAGACCACGACTGCGGTGTACCTCGCGGCGCTGGCCGCGATGGCCCGTCGAAGTACGAGCCTGGTCGACGCCGATGCGCAGGCCAGCGCAGCGGACTGGCTCGAGCGCTCGGAGGACGAGCGGACCGGGTCGGTCGAGCTGGTCGAGGCGCCGACCGAGCGGCTGCTCGGCAAGGCGCTCAATCGGCTGGACGCCGAGGACGTCGCGATCGTCGACACGCCGCCGGGGCACGAGCGGCTGACCGCCAAGGCGCTGGAGCTGGCCGACGTCGTGGTCATCCCGACGCGGGTCGGCGGCGTCGAGACGCCTCGGGTCGAGGCGGTGCTCGACCTGGTCCCGAAGAAGACGCCGGCGGGCCTGGTGGTCTGCTCGGCCCGCACCTTCACGCGCGACTACGTCGACATGGTCGCCGGCTGGAAGGAGGTCGGCGTGCAGGTGTGGGGCACGGTTCCCGAGCGGGTGGCGATCGCCGCCGGCCCGGAGGACTGGCTGTCCGACGACGGCCTCGAGTCCTACCGAGCGGTCTGGCGCCGCGCCCTCCGCGCCCACCGCGAGGGCTGATTTCTGAAGGCAATACCGGTCGGATTCCGTCGGCGGTTTCAAGCGGTGAGCGCGACAAGCTCGTTGAATCGTTCGGCGGGAGTTTGCCAGTCGAGGGTTTTGCGGGGGCGTTCGTTGAGGAGCGCGGCGATGTCGTCGAGGTCGCTCTGGGTGTGGACGGAGAGGTCGGTGCCTT
>JAFBAD010000170.1 GCA_019247975.1 Acidimicrobiia bacterium | reverse complement strand
TGAGGGCCGCCGCGAATCGTTCGAAGCGATCGACGCCGATGCCCTCGTCGCCATGGCCGTCGCCGCCGCCGGCGGCAGCGCCGCACCCGCCGGGGGCCGCAAGGACGTGTACGTCGTCGCCGACCTCCAAGCCCTCCGCAACGGCGGGAGCTGTGAGATGGACGGCGCACCGGTCCCCGCATCGATCGTGCGCGAGATCCTCGAGGGTGGTGACGCGTTCCTCATCGGCGTGTTGAAGAACGGCGTCGAGGTCCAGCGGGTCGTGCGCTGGGGTCGCTACGTCCCCGCCGAAGTCCGCGACGCCCTGTTGATCCGCGACGGGTTCCGTTGCAGCTACCCCGGCTGCTCACAGAAGGCCCGGCTCCAACGCGACCACCTCCAGCCCTACAGCAAGAACGGGCCCACCAGCCTCACCAACCTGCAGCTCCTCTGCCCGTTCCACCACAAGCTCAAGACCGCCAGAGACCGCCTCTTCGACCCCGACGCTGCACCCCGGTCATCCGACGCAGCGCCGGGTTCGACCGAGGCAGGGCCTGACCCTCCGGACACCGGATGACCACGCCGAGCGGCACCCACCGGAGCGAGCTCGGTGGTCGACCGTGGTGACCCAGGAACTGGTCTCCTCGCTCGAGTGCGAGTACGGGATCGATGCGACATCGATCGAGCGGCACGCGGGCGGGTTCGAGGCCGACTCGTTCGTCGTCGACCATCGCTGGTTCGTGAAGGTGCGATGCTCGCCCGCGCTGCGATCTCGCCGCCCGGCTGTCGCGCGAAGTCGACCGACCGGGGATCGACCAGTGGGGCTTCCGACGCCTCCGTCGCTTGGACGACGTGCTGCACGACCTCGACGGTCACTTGCGTTGACAGAGGACGAGCGCTCCCTTGACCCACTGGTTGCCGACGGCCAGCGCGCCGTCGCTCTGGCACTGCCCGAGGCCGTCGTTGTAGTTCGGGCTCCGGGCCACGAGCTGGTAGCGGCCGGGAGGCAGGGCCATCGAGAAGTGGCCGTTCTCCGCCGCGTGCGCACTGCGGACGACGCGGCCTGCGCTGTCCACGGCGGAGACGAGGCCGCCGACCGGATCCACCGACGCGGTGGACAGACCGCCGACCATCTCGAGGGTCCCCGAGACGAGCGTGAGCATGCCGTGGCTCACGAGGGTGGTGACGGACCCACCACCCCCCGACGGAACCTGGACGGGGCCGAGGTCCCGGTACCCGGCGGTGTCGAACCAGTCGCCGGGCACGGTGCGCCGACCGGAGCCGACGAGCGTGAGCGACCAGCGTCCGGTGCCCGCCCCGGCGTACCGGTTCACGTACCGCTCCTCCACCACCTGATCGCCGATCACGTACCAGTCATGGGTCTGTGCGATCCGGATCGACGGCCGGCTCGAGCCGGAGCCGGTGGTGCCGCCGATCACCTCGCGCCACACGCGCGCGAGTCGTCCACGCGAGTCGCGTTGCGTCCCGGGGAGCGACTCGGCGACGTCGCGGTACGTCGGGACGAGCGGCACGTTGCCCGATCCCACTCGACCCGGGTCGTCGGCCAGCGGGTTCAGCGACACGACACCGCCCTGCCCGGGCTCGGCCACGAGGATCCCGATCGACGACTGCTTGCAGCCGAGCGTCGCGCCGCGCACCTCGCCCCGGGAGAAGTGGTCCGTCGGGTACCACGGGCTCCCCTCGGCGACGACGTCGCGGGTGGAGCCGTCGGGATAGGTGACCCGGGTGCGCCAGCGCTTCCCGGCGCGATCGGCCCAGGTCTCGATGTCCATCGACTCGAAGCCGCGGCCGGGCAGCGCGGCGCAACGCAGCTGCGCGCGCTGCGCGTACTCGAGGTGCTCGTACTCGACGGTCACGGGCGAGCCGGAGCCGCGCCCCTCATCGCGTCGACCGGCGGTGATCACGGCGACGAGGGATGCGAGCACGGCCAGCGCGACCGCCGCGACGAGGACGAGGTGGCGGCCCCGGTGCCGCCGGGTCGGCGCGGTCGGGTAGTCGACCTCGTCGACCCGCCTCTCCACACGCGCCGAAAGCTCGTCGAAGTACTCGCGCAGGTCGTGCTCGAGGTCAGGCATCGTGGCTCACTCCCATGGCGCGGCGCAGGCTCTCGATGCCGCGCTCGACGTGGTTCTGGACCGACGAGCGCGACAGGTCCAGCAGGTCGGCGACCTCCTGGTGCGTCCACTGGAAGCCGTGCACGAGGACCACGCACACCCGCTGGCGCTCGCTCAGCGCGTGGAGGCCGTCGACCAACCGCGGTTCGACGTGCGGCAGTCCATCGAGACCGGCGACGGGAAGGTCGGCGGGTTCCGGCGCGGGCGGCTCCGGCTCTGCCCGACCCGGTAGAGGAAGCCGGCCGGGTTGTCCATCGCCGCGAGCTCGTCGAAGTGCTGCCAGGCGTACCCGAGCGCCTCGGCAAGCGCCTCCTCACCACGCTCGGGGCCGTAGGCGGCCACGAACGCCCGGGACAGGCGGGGCCGCACCACCTCGACCAGGGCAACGAAGCCGGACCCGTCCACGCAACCCACTAGACCATCGACCTTCCGGATTGCACCACGTCGCACCACGCCCGCCATTTCCTCGGGCACGGCGCCCCTCTAGACTCTGTCCCCTCTCAGGGGTGGGGCAGTTGGCTGAGCGCGGGACATTGGGGAACGTCCGGACGGGATCTTCGTCACACGCGCGCGCCGATCGCCTCGAGCTCGAGCTCCACGGCGAGCGCCAGCGTCGTCATGCCGCCGAGGAGCAGCTCAACGAGGTGGCGGCGGCACGCGCACAGGAGGCCCGGGAGAGCGCGTCGACCCGCCGCCGCACGGCCGAGAGCCAGCAGCGGCTGCGGGCCCGCGTCGTCCAACTGGAAGACGACCTCGCGCGCATCGAAGCCTCGGCGGGATGGCGCATCGCGCGCCGCGTGTACCAGCTCCGCGACCAGGCCATGCCGTCGGGTTCGCAGCGCCGGCTCACCTACGAGCGGGTCGTCACCCGTCTGCAGCGCACCCGCGGCCACGAACCCGCACCGCTGGTCGACGACGCGCCGGATTGGGACGTCGTGTCGACGCTCGAGTTCGCGCAGCCCGCGCGACCGGTGGCGTCGATCATCGTGCCGGTGTGCGGCCGCGCCGCGTACACGGTGCGCTGCCTCCAGGCCATGGCCGACGATCCCACCTCCGTGCCCTTCGAGGTGATCGTCGTCGACGACGCCTCGACCGACTCGACGAGCACGGTGCTGGCGCGGGTGCACGGGCTGCGGACGGTGCACAACACCGAGAACCTCGGGTTCGTCGGCGCCTGCAACCGCGGCATCGACGTCGCAAAGGGCGAGTACGTCGTCCTGTTGAACAACGACACCGAGGTGCGCCACGGCTGGCTCGACGCCCTCGTCTCGACAGCGGAAGCCGACGACTCGGTCGGCGTCGTCGGCAGCAAGCTCGTCTACCCCGACGGGCGCCTGCAGGAGGCCGGCGGGGTCGTGTGGAGCGACGGCTCGGCCTGGAACTACGGGCGCTTCGACGACCCCGAGCTCGCGCCGTACGACTACGCGAGGGACGTCGACTACTGCTCGGGCGCGTGCCTCCTCGTCCGGCGCGCCCTGCTCACCGAGCTCGGCGGCCTCGACGAGCGGTACCAGCCGGCGTACTACGAGGACGTCGACCTCGCCTTCGCAGCGCGCGCCACCGGCCGCCGCGTCGTCTACCAGCCGCTCGCGGCCGTCGTGCACCACGAAGGGGTCTCCCACGGCACCGACGAGCGCTCCGGCGTCAAGCGGTTCCAGGAGATCAATCGCCGGGCCTTCGCCGAGAAGTGGTCGGACGCATTGCTCCACCAGCGCGACGCGCGAACCGCGCACCTCGGGCTCGCCCGCGATCGGCGCACCGGTCCCCGGGTGCTGGTCGCGGACCACTACGTCCCCGCGCCCGACCGCGACGCAGGGTCGCTCCGCATGGCCCGACTGCTCGAGCTGCTCACCGCGCAGGGCTGCGTCGTGACGCTGCTGCCCGACGACCGGGAGCGGCCCGAGCCGTACACCTCCGCGCTCGAGCAGCAGGGCATCGAGGTGCTGCACGGCTCGGTGGACGTGGCCAGCCACATCCGTGCGCTGGCACCGGAGCTCGCGCTCTGCATCCTGTCGCGGCCGTCGGTCGCGGCGTCGCTCCTTCCCGTGGTGCGGGCCAACGCCCCCGACGCGGTCGTCGTGTACGACACGGTCGACCTGCACTTCGTCCGGCACGAGCGGGGCGCCGAGGTCGGTGCGGCCGCCGAGGACAGGTCCACGGTCGACGAGCTCGCGCTGGTCAGCGCAGCCGACGCGACGATCGCGGTGTCCGATGCCGAGGCCGCCATCCTGCGCGGTCTGCGCCCCGACGCCGCGGTGTTCGAGGTGCCCGTCGTACACCCGGTCGTCGGCGATACCGCCCCCTTCGAGACCCGCCGTGACCTGCTGTTCGTCGGCGGGTTCCAGCACGATCCCAACGTCGACGCGGTGGTGCACTTCGTCGCAGACGTCCTCCCCCGCATCCGCGAGCGCCTGCCGGATGTGACCCTCACGGTGGTCGGCAGTCACACGCCGGCCGCGGTCACCGCGCTGGCCGGCTCCCACGTCCGGGTGCTCGGTTGGGTGCCCGACCTCGGCGAGCTCTACCGGAACCACCGGGTCGCGATCGCGCCGCTGCGCTACGGCGCCGGCCTCAAGGGGAAGGTCGCCGAGAGCCTGGCGCAAGGGGTGCCGACGGTGGCCACGCCGGTGGGTGCCGAGGGCTTCGGGGCCGAGCACCGCCAGCACATGTTGATCGGCGCGGTGCCCGACGAGTTCGCCGACCTCGTGGTCGAGCTCTACACCGATCCCGATCTCTGGCGCACCCTGTCGACCGAGGGCCGGAAGCTGATCGATGCGCGCTTCTCCCCCGCCGCGGTCGGTTGCGCCCTCGCCGACATGCTCGCCCGGCTGGGCGTCGAGACCGGGAGCTGACCGATGCGCATCCTCGTCGTCTCGAACCAGTACGCACCGGTCGTCGGGGGCATCGAGGTGCTGCTGCGACAGCTCTGCCCGGCCCTCGCCGCCCGCGGTCACGATGTCTCGGTGCTGACCTCGACCCACACGCTTGCGCGCGACGAGGTCTCCGAGATCGACGGCATCACCGTGCACCGCGTGAACCTGGTCCGTGCCCTGACCACGCGCGACCCCGCCACGCTGGCTCGGGCCAAGCGCGCCACCGTGCGGATCGTCGACGAGGTCGCGCCGGACGTCATCCACGCGCACGACCTCGGCGCGAACCTCTGGGCGGTCTTCGAGAGCCAGCCGGCGACGCCGGTGATCACGACGATGCACATCGGACTGGCCTCGTTCCCGGTCGACCAGAAGGGCTCGATGGCCCGGCTGCTGCGCCGAACCACGTGGTTGACCGGCGTGTCGCAAGCCGTCGTCGACCAGGCCGTGGACCTCATGCCCGAGCTGGCCGACCGCTTCTCGGTGATCATCAACGGCCTGCCACCGACGCCCGAGCCCGCACCGCCCGACCCGAAGGGGCGTCGCATCGTCGCGGTCGGTCGCCTGGTCGATCAGAAGGGTTTCGACGTCCTGCTGCACGCGTTCCCCTCCGTGCTCGAACGTGAGCCGGGGGCCGAGCTGCTGCTCGTCGGCGACGGCCCCGAGCGCGCCCAGCTCGAAGCGCTCGTCGAGGACCTCGGTCTCGGCGACGCGGTCCGGTTCCACGGCGCGGCGCGCCACGAGGACGTCGCCGGCCTGCTGGCGTCGGCGTCGGTCGTGGCGATCCCGTCGCGGCACGAGGGCATGCCGTTGGTCGCGCTGGAGGCCGCCGCGGCCGGCCGCGCGGTCGTCGCCACCCCCGTGCAGGGCCTCGGCGACGTCGTGGTCGACGGCGAGACCGGGGTGTTGGTGCCGCCCGAGGAACCGGGCCCGCTCGCCGACGCGCTGGTCGAGCTCCTCTCCGACCCGTCGCGGGCCGCTGCGTACGGCGCGAACGCCCGCGCTCGCGCGGTCGAACGGTTCTCCCTCGACCAGACCGTCGATGCCTACGAAGACCTCTATCGACGCTTCGTCCGTCCCGAACTGAAGGTGTAAAGATGCCTACCTTGTCAGGGTTCTCCGCTGCTCACGCCGAGATCGCGCACGAGCGGGTCGAGGACGAGGTCATCGTCATCAACCTGCGGACCGGCGCGTACTTCTCGCTCATCGGCGCCGCCGCGGACGCCTGGGATCTGCTGCTCACCCGCACCGCGCTCGACGACGTGGCGGCCGCCATCGCCGGGCGCTACCGCGTCGAGGTCGCGACCGTCCGGACCGACCTCGAGCCCTTCGTCCGCTCGCTCGTCGACGAGGGCCTGCTGGTCGCCACCGACGCGACGCCGACCGCCGCGGCGCTCGCCGATCAGGCGCCGGCGGTCGAGCCGACCTACCGCCCCCCCATGCTCGAGAAGTACGACGACATGGAGGAGCTCCTGCTCCTCGACCCGATCCACGAGGTCGACGAAGCGGGCTGGCCGGTGGTCGCTGCCGAGCCCGCCGACGGCTGACCCGCGGGTGGCCGTGGCCACCGCCTCGTATGCGGATGCGGTGCACGATGCGTTCGACGCTGCGTCGGCGCGCGTCCCGATCGTCAGCCACGACGTCGACCTGGCCGGGCATGCGATCCGCCTGCGCTTCGCCGGGGATCAGCTCGACCAACGGCTCGCGCCTGCGTTCGGGCACCTCGCACGCCCGCCGGCCGGCACCGAACCGGCGCTGACCATCGACGCCTGGGACCGGGCCGCGCACCCGATCGGGCCGCCCGCCCCTCCGTGGGACGTCACGAGCTACGGGACCCGTGAGCGGATCCTCGGCATCGACGCCGACGAGCTGCGGGCCAGCTACGACGCCGGCCACGGGCTGCTGTCGCTGCACCGGCCCGGCTCGTCGCGCGCCGCGTTCATCGCGCGCGACGCGCAGGACGTGCCGCGCTGGGTCGCCCGCATGCCGTTCCGGTACGTGCTCGGCTGGTGGGCCGGCGACACCGGCCTCACGTTCGTGCACGCTGCGGCGGTCGGGCGCGACGACGCCTGCCTGCTGCTTCCCGGATCGAGCGGCTCGGGCAAGTCGACCACCGCGCTCGCGGCGGACGACGCCGGGCTCACGTTCCTGGCCGACGACCTCTGCCTGCTCGACGCCGCGACCCGCACCGCGTACGCGCCGTTCCGTTGGGCGAAGGCCGAGGCCGACGCGCTCGAGCTCGTCCCGGGCCTGCGGTCGCGGATCACCGAGACCGAGGAGGGCCAGTCGATGCTGCGCCCCGCCAACCTCGTCCGCTCCGCCCGCATCGTGGGCCTCGCGCTCCCCCACGTGACGGGCCGCACCGAGACGTCGGTCCGGCCGGCCAAGCCGGCCGAGGCGGTGTTCGCGCTCGGCCCGAGCACGCTGGTGGAGGGCAACGGCGCGGGCCACGGGTCCCTCGCGATGCTCGCGTCGCTGGCGAAGCACGTGCCCGCGGCCCACGTGGACGTCGGCACCGACATGGCCGGCGTCGTCGCCGCGCTCGAGGGGTTGCTGGAGCGATGGGCGAGCTGACGATCAGCGCGGTCATGCCGGTCCGGGACGGCGCGCCCTACCTCCGCGAGGCGATCGACTCGGTGCTGGCCGAGCCCGAGATCAGCGAGCTGATCGTCGTCGACGACGGCTCGACCGACGCCACCCCGGAGATCCTGGAGAGCTACGGCGACCGCATCCGCGCGGTGCACCAGCCGGCGACCTGCCAGGCCGCCGCCATGAACCACGGCGTGCGGGAGGCGACGGGCGACCTCGTCGCCATGCAGGACTCCGACGACCTCTGGCCGCCGGGGCGCACGCGCGCCCTTCGTGCCGCGCTCACCGGCGACATCGAGGCCGTCTTCGGGTGGATCGAGCAGTTCGTCACCCCCGAGCTGGACGACGACGAGCGCAGCCGCCTCCAGGTCGACACCCGTCCGCAGGCGTCGTACCTGCTGCAGACGTCGCTGATCCGGCGCGACGCGTTCTGGCGGATCGGGCCGCTCGACGAGAGCTTGTCGAGCAGCGCGAACATCGACTGGATCTCGCGGGCCAGGGTGGGGGGTCTGCGCACGACCGTCGTGTCCGACATCGTGCTCCGCCGTCGCGTCCACCGCTCGAACCTGGGGCGGCGGCTCGGCGCGCAGAAGCAGGACGACCTGCTGCGTGTCGTCCGGGCCCACCTCGAACGCCACCGCGACAGCGGAGCGCGCCCGTGAACACCGCCCTCCTGCACGCCATCCTCCTCGAGGACCCCGCATCGGCGGCCGAAGCCGGGCGCCGGTACCTCGACAGCGTCGATCTCCAGGTCATCCCCTGGAGCCAGTCCCGCCTGCTGCCCACGCTCTACAAGCGCATGGCGGACCTCGGTGAGCCCGTGCCGTCGCTGCTCCGGGGCACCTACCGCAAGGCCTGGACGCAGAACCAGGCCCGCTTCCGCGCCACGGTCGCGACCATCGAGGCGCTGGAGGCCGCCGGCATCCCCACCCTCGTCCTCAAAGGCGCGTCGCTCGTGCCCGCCTACGGCGGCGACTGGGGCGTGCGCGACATGTCCGACGTCGACGTGCTGGTCGACCGGTCGCAGCTCGAGCAGGCCGCCGCCATCATCGACGCGGGTGGATGGCGTCCGACCCGAGGGCTGACCACCGCCGGAGTGCTCGCCCGGTTCGCGACGCGCCGTCACAGCTGGAACTTCGAGCACCCCGACGGGCACCAGCTGGATCTGCACTGGCGGGTGTTCAGCGAGTCGCGCGGTCCGACCAGCGACCGCGCGTTCTTCGAGGCCGCCGTCCCGCTCGAGCTCGGATCGGTGCGGGTCCGCCGGATGGGCGACGCCGACCTGCTGCTCCACGTGTTCGAGCACGCGTCCCACGACGAGTCGGCCTCGAGGCTGCAGTGGGTGGTCGACGCAGTGAAGGTCCTCCGCTCGACCGACGACATCGCGGCGGTGGCCGATCGCCTCGCCTCGCAGGCGAGCGCGCACGCGCTCGTCGAGCCCGTGCGGGCGAAGGTCGAGGCGATCACCGAGGTGCTGGACGAGCCGGCGGCGGCGGCGCTGCTCGACCGTCTCGGCCGCGAGCTCCCCCGCCCGGCGCCCGCGCCCGGCTCGTGGCGGGCCCGGCTCGACGAGCACCAGCGGGGCGGGATCGCGTTGGGCCGAGCGGTCGCGTCGCTGGCCGACGAGGTGGCCGACGGTTCCCTGGCCCGACGGCGGGCGGCCTGGCTCACCTACGTCGCGTCGGGCCGCCGGCCGCAGGTGGAGAAGCTGCTCACCGGCCATGGCGGTGCGCTGACAACCACCCCGACCCGAACGGCCACCACGGCGACCCCGGACGAGGACGGCTGGTGGCACCTCGAGGACGGGCCGACGGTGGAGGCCCTGTGCGGGCCCGGCTGGTCGTTCCCCGAGCCGGACGTCGGCACCTGGGTGGAGGGCACCGAAGGCCGTCTCAGCCTGCCGCTGCCCGAGGGTCACGTCGCCGGGAGCGAGGTCGCGGTCGAGCTCGTGATGACCGTGCTGGGCAGGTTCGAGGGCCCGCCCCGCAAGGTGCAGGTCCGGGCGGCCGGCCGCCGGCTGGCCACCGTGCGGGCCGGGCAGGGCCACACCGGCGCCCACCTCCACCTCACGGTGCCGGTCGACGGCCCGACCGTCGAGCTGTCGCTGCTCGTCCGCCACCCGGGGCGGCCGATCGACCTGGGGATCAGCCCCGACCCCCGTCGCCTCGGCGTCATGGTCCACCGCATCCGGGTGAGCGACGGGCCGACCCGCGCAACCGGTCGCCCGCTCGAGGTCGCTCCCGACGACGCGGTCGGCACGGTGCTCGTGACCGGATCGAGCGGGCGGGTGGGCCGGCCACTGGTCGCCCGGCTGCGATCGGAGCAGTGGCGCGTCCGCGAGTTCGACCTCGCGAACGGCGACGACCTCCGCAACGGGCGAGCGGTGCTCGATGCAGCCCGAGGGTGCGACGCGGTCGTCCACGCCGGCGCGATCCCGCACAACTCGGCCGGGACGCCGGCCGACATCGTCGCGACCAACGTGCTCGGCACGTGGCACGTGCTCGAGGCCGCCGAACAGGTGGGCGCGCGCCGGGTCGTCGCCTTCTCCACGGTGCAGGTCTTCGGCTTCGCCGAAGGAGAGGGCAGCCCGGCCTACCTGCCGGTCGACGACGACCACCCGCTCCTCGGGGCCCGGCCGTACGGCATGTCGAAGCGGCTCGCCGAGGACATGTGCGAGGCGTGGACGTCGCGCACGGGCATCCCGACCGTCCTCCTCCGCCCGGTGCTGATCCTGACCGACGCCACCGTCGGCCGCCACGCCCGGGCGTCCACTCCGCTGGGCGCGTTCGTGCACGTCGACGACGTCGTCGAGGCGACCGTGCGCGCGCTCGACGCCGAGCTCGAGGGCCACCACCGGGTCCTCCTCTGCGGGCCCGGCCGCTACGACGCGTCGGCCGCGGAGCGCCTGCTCGGCTGGAAGGCGACCCGCGACTGGCCGGGTGCCTCATGACCGCGCGGGACGACTTCGGCCACGACCTGCAGCTGCGGACCGTCGAGGCCAACCCGTCGCTGCTGCGGCGGGCGGCGCAGGTCTGGCGCTATCGCGAGCTCCTGCGCAACCTGGTCGGCAAGGAGCTGCGCCTCAAGTACAAGAACAGCGTCCTCGGGTACGCCTGGTCGATGTTGAACCCGGTCCTCTACCTGGCCGTGTACTTCTTCGTGTTCCAGGTCGTGTTCGGCAACTCGATGCCCGACTTCCCGATCTTCCTGCTCACCGGGCTCCTCACCTGGAACATGTTCTCGGTGGCCCTCTCCACGGCGACCGCGTCGGTGCTCGACAACGGGATGATGGTCAGGCAGGTGGCGTTCCCGAAGGAGGTCCTCCCGATCGCCGCGGTCGGCGCGGCGCTGGTGAACTTCTTCCTCCAGGCGGGGGTGCTCCTCCTGGCCGTCGCCGCGTCGGGCCACGCGCCGTCGCTCGCCTTCCTGCCGGTCGCGGTGCTCGCGCTGCTCGTCGTCGCGCTCCTCGCGGCAGGGATCGGGCTCTGCCTCGGGGCGCTCAACGTGCAGTACCGGGACACCGGGTACCTGCTCGAGCTCGTGCTGCTCGCCTGGTTCTTCGTGACGCCGATCGTGTACCAGCACCGGCTGATGACCGACAAGCTCAGGGGCGCCGCCTGGGTCAGCCTGCTCAACCCGATGACCCCGCTGATCATCACCGTGCAGCGTGCGATCTACAACCGGACCCA
>JAFBAD010000168.1 GCA_019247975.1 Acidimicrobiia bacterium | reverse complement strand
GATCGCCAGCGGGAAGTTCCACGGCGCGATCACGACGCCCAGGCCCTTGCCCTGGTAGGTGAGCGAGTTCGCCTCGCCGGGCGGCGACTGCACCGCGCCGCCTGCGTCGAGGCGGAGCATCTCGCGGCCGTAGTACTCGCAGAAGTCGATCGCCTCGCACACATCGGCATCGGCCTGCGCCCACGGCTTGCCGGCCTCGAACACCTCGAGCGCGGCCAGCTCGTCGCGCCGGGATCGCATCCACTCACCCGCCCCGAAGAGCACTGCGGCGCGGTCGCGGGCGGGTGTCCGCCGCCAGCGCTCGACCTGCTCCATGCCCGCGGTCACCGCCTGGTCCGCCTCGGCGACCCCGCACGCAGCCGACACCGCGACGACCCGGTCCCAGTGGGCAGGATCGACCGACTCGATGGTCCCGGGCGTGCGCAGCCGCTCGCCGCCGATGACCGCAGGGACGTCGATCGACTTCGCCCGATCGGCCTTGGTGACGGCGACCTCGAACGCGGCGCGCACGCCGTGACGCCGCCACTCCCGCACCGGCTCGGGTTCGTACGGCGCGGGCGCGGCGGGATCGGTGGCGGCGCGGGCCGCCGGGCTGACGGGGCCGGGGAGGTCGGTGACCGACGGAGCCTGCACCAGGTCGTCGAGCGCGGCGCCCTCGGCGAAGCGGTGGCGCACGAACGACTCGTTGGAGGTGTTCTCGAGCAGTCGCCGCACGAGGTACGCCATGCCGGGCACGAGCTCGCCGACCGGCGCGTACACCCGCAGCCGCAGGCCCATGCGGCGGATGGCGGCGTGCATCGGCTCCGCCATGCCGTAGAGCATCTGGATCTCGTAACCCGTGTCCGGGACGCCGAGGCTGCGGCCGTAGGTAATCGCGTAGGCGAGCGAGCGGAGGTTGTGGCTGGCGAACGCGGCCCGCACGGCGCCGTGGTGCTCGTGCAGCAGGCGGGTGCACCGCTCGTAGTTCGCGTCGGTCTCGTCCTTGTGCTCGAAGACGGGGACCGGCCAGCCGGCCGCCCTCGCGTGCACGGTCTCGGTGTCCCAGTACGCACCCTTGACCAGGCGGACCGTCACCGGCTTCGAGCGCTGCGCCGACCAGGCGATGAGGTCGGCCAGGTCATCGCGGCTGTCGCGCAGGTAGGCCTGGATGACGATCCCGGCGTCGAGGCCGGCGAACTCGTCCTCGCCGAGCAGGTCGCGGAACAGCCGCAGCGTGAGGTCCTTCACGTCGGCGTGCTCCATGTCGAAGTGCACGGTCGCGCCGCGCTCGCGCGCGAGGCGGAGCAGCGGACGCAGCCGCTCCTTCGCCTGACGCAGGCCCTCGTCCCGAGTGAGCGGTTCGTAGTGCGCAGCGAGCGCGGTGGGCTTGATGCTCACGTTCACCCGCGGGATGGGCCCGAGGTCGTCGCGCTCGAGGTGGTCGTCAGGGGCCCACGAGGCCGACGCATCGCACAGCGCGGTGAGCATCTCCTGCACGCGGGCGGCGTAGCGGTCGGCATCCGGCCCGACGAGCGTCTTCTCACCGAGCAGGTCGACGGTCGCCGCGCTCCCCTGGCGCCAGAGCGTGTGGAGACCGTCGACCGCTTCGGCCGGTGTGGTGCCGACGATGAACTGCTCGGCCATGCGAGCGATGTTCCGGCGGGCGACCCGGGCCTCCATCGCCTTGCCGAACGGGACGTGGCCGGCGACGTCGATGCCGAGGTCGAGCGCCTTCGGCACCTCCTGGCCCTCGAAGTACTCGTGCACGTGGCGGGCGACGTCGGCGTCGTCGACCATCGCCGGGAACACGTCCACGAAGCGGAACAGCTGCGTCTTGAAGGCCGGCTTGGCCATCGCCCAGTCGAGCATCCGCTCGCTCCAGAACGACATCCGAAAGACCTTCGAGCGCTCCCCCGCACCCAGCTCGGCGATCCGCCGGGCCAGCGCGGTGACCTCACCCTCGAGATCAGCAGCCATCCACGCTCACGCTACGACTCAGTACCCCGGGGCGGGCTCCCACAGGATGAAGCGGACGCCGGCGGGGTCCTCGCAGGCGATGCTCAGGCCCGACGGGTTGCGCTCGAGCGGCGCGGTCGTGCCGCCGAGCTCACGGACTCGCGCCGCGTAGCTCTCGATCTCGCCGATCCGGAAGTAGAGGGTCGACGGCTGGCCGTCGGGCTCGATGCCGCCGGGAGGATCCGAGTCGGCGATGTGGCCACCTCCCTCGAACCGCCAGCGGAACAGGCCGGCGAAGAACGCCTGGCTGCCGGACGGATCGGGGCTGCCGAGCGTGTAGTAGCCGAGCTGCACCGGCTCGGACGCCGCCGCCGGCCCCGGCGCGCGCTCGCCCAGATCGACGGTGGCCGACGCATCGGTCGACTCGGGCGTCCCGATGTTCCACCGGTGGCCGAACGGGTCGCGCAGCCAGCCCGCCCGTGACCCGTGCTGGCCGTCGGCCACCGGTCGCTCGACCACCGCGCCGCGGGCGACCGCCCGCTCGAAGGCAGCATCGACGTCGGGCACGTACACGACGAACGAGGTCGACCAGCCGTCGTTGGACTCCGGGCTGACCACACCGATCTCCGGGAACTCGTCGGCCATGAAGAACACGGCGTCGCCGATGCGCAGCGCGGAGTGCCCGACGCGGCCGTCGTCCATGATGATCGGCTCGTCCTCGAGCCGCGCGCCGAAGACGTCCTGGTAGAAGGTGATCGCGGCCCGGGCGTCGCGCACCGCGAGGTACGGCGTGATCGCGGTGAAGCCCGACGGGACGTGGGCCAGGCGCGGCGACGTCGTCGCACGGCCCAGCGCCCGCTCGACCCGGCCGCGGAGCTCGGCGGTGAAGGCCGCGCTCGGCGCGATCGGCTCCACCGGACGCTCGAGCGACCGGAACGGGTCGTGCACGGGCTCAGGCATCGTCGCCTCCGTCGTACTCGCGCCGGAAGGCGGCCTTGGCCCGCACGAGGAGCGCTTCGGTGGCGGTCACCGTCCGCCCGAGCAGGTCCGCCACCTCGGGCACCGACAGGCCGTCGAGGTAGCGCAGGGTGAGGGCGGCTCGGAACTGCGGCGCGATCCGGTCGAGCACGTCGTGGGCGCGGTGGGCGTCGAGGTGGCGGTCCCACGGGTCCTCCGCCTCGACCACCCCGGACTCGACCGCCCGCAGCTTGCGCTCCTCCCGGCCTTGGCGGCGCCAGTGGTCGACCAGCTTGTGGCGGGCCACCCCGACCAGCCAGGCGACGGTCATCTGCGGCACCGCGTCGCGCTGCACCGCGCTGACCGCGGCGAGGAACGTCTCGGCGGTCAGGTCCTCGGCGGTCGTCCGGTTCGGGCACCTCGGCAGCAGGTAGCCGTAGACCTCGGGAACGGCGCGGTCGTAGATCGCGAGGAGGGCGTCGCCCGGGTCCTCGACGACCGCTTCGGATGGCACGAACCCATCATCGTCGCCAACCGACCGATCCCGACGGTGCCCGGCGAAAGCCGCCCGGGCGTAGCCTTCGGGGATGGCCGAGCAACCGCACTGGCGGGGCATCAACCACCTCGCGCTCATCACCACCGACATGGACGCGACGACGCGCTTCTACCACGGCGTCCTGGGCGCCCGGCTCGTCGCCACCATCGGCACGCCGGACTTCAAGCACTACTTCTTCGAGTTCGGTCCCGAGCAGACGATCGCGTTCTTCGAGTACCAGGGCGTCGAGCTCGAGCGGTTCGCCAAGCCGGCCGGCGTCCCCGACAAGCGGGCGACGCAGTTCGACCACCTCTCGTTCAACCTGCCCGACGAGGAGGCGCTGCTCTCGCTGCGCCGCCGGTTGAAGGAGTTCGACTGCGAGGTGACCGACGTCGTCGACCACCAGATCATGCACTCGATCTACTTCACCGACCCGAACGGCATCGCGCTCGAGGCGTCGTGGTGGGTGGTCGACGCGACCGGTCGCGACACCGACCTGACCGACAGCCACCTGTTCCACGATCCCGATCCGGTGCCCGCGGTCCGCGAGCTGCAGCTGACCGGTCAGCTCGCGTCGACGCCGAGCACCCGGCTCGCCGGCGACGAGGATCCTCCGCCCGATCCGGCGTAGCCCGACGGCGGATCAGATCAAACAGAGGCCGCCGTCGACGGCCAGGGTCTGGCCGGTGATGTAGCTCGCGTCGTCCGACAGCAGGAACACGACCGCCGACGCGACTTCCCACGCCGTGCCCTGGCGGCCGAGCGGGACGGGGGTGCGCCCGCGCGACGGCCGTCCCTCGGTGGCCAACCGCCCCAGCGGCGTGTCGATGAGCCCGGGCGCGACGACGTTCGCCCGCACCCCGCGGCGGCCGCCTTCGGCGGCGACGTGGCGGCAGAGACCGATGATGCCGGCCTTCGAGGCGTCGTAGGCCGGGATGCGCGAACCCGGCCGGAGCCCGGCGACCGAGCTCACGAACACGATCGAGCCACCCTCGGGCAGCACGGGGAGCGCCGCTTTCGCGAGCAGGAAGTGGCTGCGCAGGTTCACCGCGAAGACCTCGTCCCACTGCTCGGCGCTGGTGCCCTGCAGGCCGCCGCCGAGACCGATCCCGACGTTCAGCACCACGCCGGTCAGCTCGCCGGCCGACTCGACGAGGCGAGCGCACTGGTCGGCGTCGCTCACGTCCGCCACCGCCACCTCGGCACGGCCGCCTTCGCCCCGCACGAGGTCGGCGGTCACCTCGGCCGACTCGCGATCGAGGTCCGCGCACACGACCGTCGCTCCCTCGCGCGCGGCGAGGACCGACACGGCGCGGCCGTTGCCGGGCGGTGCGTCGGGGTCGGCGCTCCGTCGGGTACCGGCCCCGACGACGAGGACGCGAGCTCCGGGCAGACGGTCGGCCACGGCGCGCACGCTACCGAGTTCGTAGGCTCCGGCTCCGAGCGGAAAGGGGCGACATGGATCCGGTGGCGGCCACGACGACAGGGCGGGTCCGGGGCACGACCGACGACGGCTGCGTCGCGTTCCTCGGTCTGCCGTTCGCGCGCGCCCCGTTCGGTACGCGGCGCTTCGCACTGCCGGTGCCGGTGCCGAAGTGGGAGGGCATCCGGGCGACCACGACCTACGGCCCGACCGCGCCGCAGCCCGACCGGGCGTTCACGATCATCCCCGAGCCCGTGATCCCCGGCGACGACTGCCTCAACCTCAACGTGTTCACGCCGGACCTCGGCAGCGTCGGCCTGCCGGTGATGGTGTGGATCCACGGCGGTGGGTTCACCGCCGGCGGCAACCCGAGCCCGTGGTATCGCGGCCACCGCTTCGCCCGCGACGGCGTGGTCGTCGTGAGCATCAACTACCGGCTCGGCGCGGAGGGCTTCCTCGATATCCCTGGCGCGCCGACCAACCGGGCGGTGCGCGACTGGCTGGCCGCCCTCGAGTGGGTGCAGGACAACATCGCGGCGTTCGGCGGTGACCCCGACCAGGTCACCATCGCCGGGCAGTCGGCCGGTGGCGTGGCTTGCGCGACGCTCCTCACCGCACCCGCCGCGACCGGGCTGTTCCACGGCGCCATCTGCATGAGCGGGGCGATCCCGCCGAAGCTCACCGCGGAGGCGGCCGGGCAGCTGACCCGGGCCCTCGCCGAGGAGCTGGGCGTCGAAGCGACCGTCGATGGCCTCCTCTCGGTCGACCCGGCCCGGCTGGTCGCCGCGCAGGAACCGGCCGAGAAGGCGTTGAGCCAGGCGACGCCTCCGGTCGACGCGCGGTTCTTCCCGAGCATCGACGACGAGCTCGTCCCGGCCGACCCCTACGGCGTCATCGCCAGGGGCCGGGCCGCCGACGTGCCGATCCTGGTCGGCGCGACCGGCCAGGAGGCCGATCAGATCGCGGCCGAGCAGGGGGCCGATCTCGACGACGAGCGGGTCGACCGCCGGCTGGCGCGGCTCGGCCTGGACGCGAGCCGGATCGCGGCGTGGCGCGAGCTGCACGCCGGCGCGAAGCCCTGGAAGGTGCTCGGCGCCGCGCTCACCGCCTCCATGTTCCAGGCCCGCGCCCTGCGTCTCGCCGACGCGTGGTCACGGGCCCGCCAGCCGACGTGGACCTACGCCTTCCAGTGGGAGGCCCCGAAGCTCGGGGCGATCCACTGCCTCGACGTGCCCTTCGCCTTCGACGTCCTCGACGCGCCCGGCGTCGCCGAGGTCGCCGGCAAGCAGGCGCCGCAGGACCTGGCCGACGACGTGCACCGCGCCTGGGTCCGCTTCGTGACCCACGGCGATCCGGGCTGGGCGCCCTACGACGCCCACCACCGCCACACGATGGTCTGGGACAGCACCTCCGCGGTCACCGCCGACCCGTGGCGGGCCATGCGGGAGATCTGGAACCCGGAGCAGAACTGAAGGACGGGCCCGGTCGTACCGACCAGGCCCGTCCTTCACTACGGATCGCAGTCGCTAGCAGACGACGTGCAGGAACACCTCGTTGTCCTGCTGCACGTTGGCCTGATCCGGCTTCTCGACGTCCAGCTCGACCGTGGTCGGATCGTCAGTCGAGACCCGCGCCCAGATGTCGGCCTGGTTCGCGTTGTCGCTCGGAGTTGCAAGCGCCGCACAGCCGGTGAGGTCCTTGTCGAACGTGACCGTGTACGAACCGGTACCCGGGTGGGCGGTGCTCACGACGCCGGCGCCGGAGTTCAGCGTTCCGTCAGGAGCGATGAAGGCGAAGTGGTTCGGGATGTAGTAGCCGTTCACGTCGATGATGACCTGGGT
>JAFBAD010000076.1 GCA_019247975.1 Acidimicrobiia bacterium | reverse complement strand
ACCTCTCCGTCCACACCCAGAGCGACCTCGACGACATCGCCGCGCTCCTCAACGAACGCCCCCGCAAAACCCTCGACTGGCAAACTCCCGCCGAACGATTCAACGAGCTTGTCGCGCTCACCGCTTGAAACCGCCGTCGGATTCCGATAGGTATTGCCTTCAGAATGAGCCGAGCCACTCCTGGAGGTGGGTGGCGACCTCGGGGTGGTGGAGCAGCTCGAGGTGGCGGGTGGATCCGACGTGCAGGTGCCGGGTGGTGACGCCCGGGTCCGGGATCTCGACGAGGGCGACCGGCGCCGCGCTGCGGTAGGGCACGAAGAGGTCGCCGAGCGGGCCGGACCGGCCGGGCCGGGCGGTGACGGTTGCGGCGACGAAGCAGTGCTCGGCCCCGGCCAGCAGCGGGAGCAGGTGGCGGTGATCGTCGAACCCGTCGGCGTCCTGGTCGCGCCAGTCCTCTTCGGCGACGTAGCCGTGGCACAGGTCCTTGATGCCGGCGCTCCGACCACGCCCGAGCTCGGCCAGCGGCCGGGTCTCCCCGAGCCGGCCCAGGCCGCCGAGCCCGAGCCGGGCCAGCTGCTCGAGCGGCGCGCCGCGGTGCGGGGTGCCGAGGTAGACGACGCGACGCACGCGCGCCGGCCAGGTGAGCCCGTGGGTCGAACCGAGGTGGCAGGCGGAGCGCAGCACCAGACCGCCCATCGAGTGGCCGACCAGGTCGAGCGTCTCGACCGGCACCGGCCACCCGAGCACGAGCTGCTCGAGCGCGGCGCAGAGGTCCCGGCCGTTGTCGGACACGTGGAGACCGGTGTTGTAGCGCGCCGCGATCGCGGTGGCCCCGAGCTGCTCCTCGACCAGGCGCGGGTACGACGCCCCGCCGTCCCAGCTGCGCTCGGAACCGCCGAGACCGTGGACGAACACGACGACGTGGCCGCTGGGCTCGGCGATCGCGACGTCGGGCCACGGCGACCGGCCGTGGAAGAGCTGCAGCTCGAGGGCGAGGTCGCTGCCGGTGGCGTGCAGCTGGTCGCCGACCGCTGCGTTCAGCGCCGCGAGGGTGGCGAGCCCGCCGGGTGAGCGGTCGAAGAAGCGCAGCTCACGGTCGGCCCACACGACGCGGCAACCGGCGTGTGCGGCCCGACCGAGCATGCGGTTGGCCGAGCGGATCGAGCCGTGGACGGTGGTGCTGATCGAGTCGTGCACGCGGCGCACGCCGTTCGCCGGGGTGCCCAGCGCATCGAAGACCCGGTCGGCCACCGCCTGGTGCACGCCCTCCACCGGCGCCGCGACCCGATCGACCAGGTCGACCGCGAACGTCGCCAGGCCCCGTACCTCGTTGCGTGTCTCGACCATGGTGTGCACCGAACCTACGACCGGTGGTCCGCCCGATGCGTGACCGTGACGATCGCCACGTCTCAGGCCGGTTCGGTCACCTCGAAGCGGGCCGTCCCCCGCAGGTCGCGGCTCGACGCGCCCACCCAGGCCTCGACCGGACCGGCGTCGACCCGCCACCGGTGCTCGTCCGGATCCCAGCGGGCGAGGTCGCGGAAGCCGATCGTGAAGCGGGCCGTCCCGGTGGCGCCGGGCGCGAGGGCCTGGCGGGCGAACCCGCGCAGCTGGCGGACCGGTCGGTCGACCGGCGCGTCCGGGTGCGACAGGTACAGCTGGGCGACGTCGACGCCGGCGCGGTCGCCCACGTTCGTGACATCGACCTCGACGACCACCTCGCGGTCACCGGCCACCTCGGCCGTCGACACCCGCACCTCGCCGTAGTCGAACGACGTGTAGGTCAGCCCGTGACCGAGCGGGAACAGCGGCTCGATCTCGTGGCGGTCGTAGTGCCGGTGACCGACGTGGATCCCCTCGGTGTAGGCGACGTGGTCGTCGGCGCCCGGGTAGCTGCCGAAGGCGGGCGTGTCCTCGATGCGGCGCGGGAAGGTGGTCGGCAGCCGGCCGGCCGGGCTCTCGTCGCCGAAGAGCAGCGCCGCGAGCGCGCGACCCATCTCCTGGCCCGGGTACCAGGCCTGCACGACTGCGGTCACGCGGTCGAGCCACGGCATCGCGACCGGGCTCCCGGCGTTGAGCACCACGATCGTGCGGGGGTTGGCCGCCACGACCCGCTCGACGAGCTCGTCCTGGCGTCCGGGCAGCGAGAGCGAGGGCCGGTCGAAGCCTTCGGTCTCCCACGAGCCGTCCAGCCCGACCACGACGATCGCGAGGTCGGAGGCGCCGGCCGCGTCCACCGCGCGTTCTAGCGACGCGTCGTCGGGCGGTGCCGCCAGCCCGACCGCGACACCGGCCATCTGCTGCGCGTCGGCCCGCCGGTACTCGACCTCGACGGCGACAGGCACGCCCGCTTCGAGGTCGATCGTCGCCGCCTTCTCGTCGCTCCCCCACGCGTAGAAGGAGTCACCCGGGTAACGGGCCGAGTCCTGCTCGAGCACCACCGTTCCGTCGACCGACACCGTCGCGACGCCCGCGCACGACAGGCCGAGCCGGTGCGGGCCTGACGTGGTCGGCGTGAGATCCGCGCGCAACCGGGCCGACAGCCGCCTCGGATCGTCCACCCCTTCGACCGCGCCGAAGAACCGGGCGTCGAGCTTGCGCACCCGCTCGGCGCGCGCCGGCGGACCCGACAGATCCGGCGTCGGGTACACCTCCGACCACACGCCGGGCTCGCCCTCCCAGGTGAGCGTGCGGGCCGGGATCGACGGGCACCACCGGCGGATGTCGCAACCGGGTTCGTGGCGCACCTCGGCGCCTGCGGCGCGCGCCCGCACCCCGTCGACCGGGCTGATGCGGTGGGGCGGGTTCACCTGTGAGCTGCCGCCGCCCATGATCTGGCCGGGATCGGCGCACGGCCCGATGACGGCGATCGACCCGAGCGGTTCGGTCAGCGGCAGCAGGCCTCCTTCGTTCTGGAGCAGCACCATGCCGGCCACCGCCACCCGGTAGGCGACGTCGGCCGGGTCCGGTCCGTCACCGAGGTCTGCCTCGGCTACCGCCGCGCGACGGGCCAACCGGGCGACCCGCGACGCGGCGAGGTCCACGTCGGCTTCGGCCACCTCACCGGTCGCCACCGCGCCCGCCAACTTCTTCGCCCGCATCCCGGGACCAGGCATCTCCAGGTCGCATCCGGCCGCGAGCGCGGGGCCGAGCGACATCGTGCCGCCCCAGTCCGAGATCACCGCGCCATCGAAGCCCCACTCGTCGCGCAGGAGCTCGGTGAGCAACCAGTGGTGGTCGCTCGCGTAGGTGCCGTTGAGGCGGTTGTACGACGACATCACCGACCACGTGCCGGCCTCGACCACGGCCGCCTCGAATGCCGCGAGGTGCACCTCGCGCAGCGTGCGCTCGTCGACGTCGGAGGACATGAAGTGGCGGCGGTGATCGCTCTCGTTGCCGGCGAAGTGCTTCGTGCACGCACCGACCCCACGCGCCTGGAGGCCGCGGATCAGGTGCACTGCGACCCGGGAGGCGAGGTATGGGTCCTCCGAGAAGGATTCGAAGTTGCGACCGCCGAGCGGGTGGCGGTGCAGGTTGACCGTCGGCGCCAGCAGCACCCCGGCGCCCTTCGCCCGGGCCTCGGCGGCCAGCGCCCGGCCGGCTTCGTCCGCGAGCGAGACGTCCCACGTCGCCGCCAGGCAGGACCCGACGGGGAAGCACACCGACGTCTCGGCCGGGTCGACACCGAGGCCGCGCGCACCGTTCGGGCCGTCCGAGACGCGCAGCGCGGGGACGTCGGCCTCGGGCACGGCCGCGGTGTTCCACATGTCGGCTCCCGAGCACAGCTCGACGCGGCGGGCGAGCGGGAGCTCGGCGATCTCGGGCAGCGGTTCGGGCCGCGCATCGGGCATCGCGGCAGTCTGGCTCACGGCGAACTCGCAGGCGGCCCTGGGTCCCGCCCCACCTCGCGTCGGGAGAGTGCGGCCATGACCCTCGCCGTGACCACCCCGCTCGAGAGCGTCCGTGCGCTCGCCGAGATCGACATCGCCGTCCCCGTCCACAACGAGCAGGCGACGCTGGGGACGTCGATCCGGGCGCTCCACCGCTACCTCGACGTGCACCTGTCGCACCCGTGGTGCATCACGATCGTCGACAACGCGAGCACCGACGGCACGTGGTCGATCGCGTCCGCGCTGACCCACGAGCTCGACCGCGTCGCGGTGCTGCACCTCGACGCCAAGGGTCGGGGCCGGACGCTGCGGGCCGCGTGGTCCTCGGCGTCCGCGCCGGTGGTCGCCTACATGGACGTCGACCTCTCGACCGACCTCGACGCGCTCGGTCCGCTCGTCGCCCCGCTGCTGCGCGGTGACTGCGACGTGGCGATCGGGTCGCGGCTCGCGGCCGGCGCGCAGGTCACCCGCGGACCGAAGCGCGAGATCATCTCCCGCGCCTACAACCTGATCCTGCGGACCGTGCTCGGCAGCCGGTTCAGCGACGCGCAGTGCGGCTTCAAGGCCGTGCGGACCGACGTCGCGCATGAGCTGCTGCCGCGGATCGAGGATCAGGCCTGGTTCTTCGACACCGAGCTGCTGGTCCTGGCCGAGCGCCGGGGTCTGCGCATCCACGAGGTGCCCGTGCACTGGGTCGACGATCCCGATTCCCGGGTCGCGATCCTCCCGACCGCACTGGCGGATCTCGCCGGGGTCCGACGGCTCCTCGGTCGCACCCACCACGCGTGATCCG
>JAFBAD010000073.1 GCA_019247975.1 Acidimicrobiia bacterium | reverse complement strand
ACGCGACCGTCCGGCGCGGCCACACGCAGTGGAGCGTGCGCTGCTCCGACGCGATGGACGAGCGGCCGCTCGACCTCGAGGTCGGCCCCTATCGGGTCGAGGTGGTCGAGCCGCTGCAGAAGATCCGGCTCGTCTGTGACGGCGACGACCACGGGCTCGGCTTCGACCTGACGTGGGACGGTTCGTTCCCCGCGGTGATGGAGCAGGCCCACCTCATGCGCAAGGGCACGCGGGCGATCCTCGACGCGTCGCGCTTCGCGCAGCTCGGCTCGTGGTCCGGCGTGCTGCGGGTCGACGGCGAGGAGATCACGGTCGACCCCGAGACCTGGGTCGGTTCGCGCGACCGCTCGTGGGGCATCCGCCCGGTCGGCGAGCCAGAGAACCCCGGTCGTCCCGCCGACGACCCGAACGAGGGTCTGTGGTGGCTGTACGTGCCGGTCCGCTTCGACGACCACGCGGTCGTGATCATCTGCCAGGAGAGCCCCGACGGGTACCGCACGCTCAACGACGCGACGCGCGTGTGGGCCGACGGCCGGATCGACCAGCTCGGCTGGCCGGAGATCGAGATCGGCTACCGGTCCGGCACCCGCATCCCCGAGCGGGCCCACATCCACCTGACCGAGCGGGGCGGCAAGGGGCTCGACATGGAGGTCGAGAGCCTCGGCTTCGTCGCCCTGCACCTGGGCGCCGGCTACGGCGGCGACAGCGACTGGACCCACGGCCAGTGGCGGGGGCGCGACTGGGTCGAGGGCAAGGTCTACGACCTGACCACCGCCGAGAACCAGGCCAAGGTCCCGTTCGGGGTAATCGACCACGTCGGCAAGGCGACCATCGACGGCCAGGTCGGCTGGGGCCTCTTCGAGCACGGCACCATCGGCCGCCACGACCCCAGCGGCTTCGACGACTTCATGTCCGTCGCGCCGTAACCGCGTTCTCGAGGTTCGGCCTACCGGGATCCGGCAGGCCCGTCCTCGAGAATGCCCAACGCTTGCTCGAGGTTGCGGTGCATGTTGATGATGCGGCGCTCCTCGTTGGAGAGCACGAGGTGGGTGAGGCCGGGCTGACGCAGGCCGGTCTGGATCGTCTGCAGGATGCTCACGTCCTGGTTGAGCACCCAGCCGAGGTCGCCGCCGGCCGGCACCGCGAACTCCGGCGGTTGCGTGCGGGGCGCGTCGGCGTGGTGGCGCAGCAGGAGGAACGACACGAGCTCGGCCTGGTCGACGGTCGGCCCGGGCCGGGCGATGAGCACGTTCACCATCTCGCTCCACAGCAGGACGGTGACGTTCGGGAACAGGTTGTACTGCGCCAGCCCGAGCATCGCCTCGGTGTCGAAGTCGCTCATGTCGGCGCCGAACTGGCGCTGGTGCTCGCGCAACAGGCCCGCGATGACGTCGCGCACACCCTGGCCTTCGGGCACCGGCGGCATCGGGCACGGCTCGGCGTACGCCGGACCCATGCGACCGCCCTGGGTCACGATGAACGAGTCCCACACCTCCTGGTCGCCGACATCCGGGCCGAGCCGGGGGCTCGGGACGCCGTAGCGCTGGTACGAGACCGCGTGCCGGCCCCAGAACCGCTGCGGCGCGTGGACGTCGTCGATGGAGCCGAGCATCTCGGGGTGCAGGCCCTGCACGTGGTAGGTCTCGGAGAAGCCGTCGGCCACCGCCTTCCAGTTGCACGGGACCGGTGTGCGGGTGGTGGCCACGCAGCGGAGCTCGTCGAGCCGGGCCCACGCCGCGTCGGCGGGCACGCCTTCGAGCCACTCGTCGAGCGGCTCTACGCCGTCGTCGACCGAGACGAACACCAGCGGTCCCCACTCCCCCACCCGGACCAGGACGAGGGGCAGGTCCTCGTTGCGGAACGCACCGAACCCTCGACGGGACGGCACCTCGCGCAGCTCCCCCCGCAGGTCCCAGGCCCACCGGTGGAACGGGCAGCGCAGCTCGGACAGCCCGGAGCCCGCGCCCTGGCACAGCGCGTTGCCGCGGTGGCGGCACACGTTCTGGAACGCGCGCAGCTCACCGTCGTCGCCCCGCACGATCAGCACCGACAGCGGACCGCACGTGAGCTCGAACCAGTCGCCCGCGCGGCTCACGTGGTCGGCCGTGCAGGCGACCTGCCACACGCTCGGCCACAGCCGCTCCTGCTCGAGCGCGAAGAACGCCGGGTCGGTGTAGCGCGACGCCGGGATCAGCGTCGGGTGCTCGGGGGGCTCTCCGACTGCGGTCTCCGCGGGATCGATCGGCTCCCGTTCGATGATGGCCATGGCGCGGTGTCCCCCTCGGCATCCGGATCAGAGCCGTCGTCGAGCCTACGCAGCGCAGGGTCGGGGTCGAGCGGCTCGACCGGTTCGAACGGGTCGGCGAGGGGCTCGTCGAGCGACACCGGGATCTCGGTCGGGATCAGCCACGACATCAGGAACCCGAGGCCCACCACGGTTGCCGCGAAGATCACCGCGGCCCGGGTGCCGCTCAGCAGGCCGTCCTGCACCACCCGGCGGAGCTCGGCCGCCTGGCCGGACGTCGCGATCCCGGGTGGGGTGAAGCTCGTCCCGACCGCCTGCAGCCGCTCGAGCGCCGCGTCCTTCAGCCCGCCGGGGATCGCCAACGCCTGGATGCCGTCGGTCGCAGCTGCGAGGGCGCGGGACGTGAGCAGTGTGCCGATCACCGCCACGCCGAGCGCGTTGCCGATCTGTCGAGCCGTCGTGTTCGCACCGCTTGCGACGCCGGAGCTCTCGGCCGGGATCTCCGAGAGGACCACGTTCGTGAGCTGCGCACCCGCGATGCCGATGCCGGTGCCGTAGAGGGCGAGGCCCGGGAGCAGCGCCCACCCGGACATGTCGTGCGACAGCACGGTCGCGATCACCGCGATGCCGAGGGCATCGATGAACAGCCCGCCCCGCACGGCCCAGGTGACGCCGAACCGGTGCACGAACCGGCGCCCCGCCTGCGCGCCCACGATGATGAAGATGCCCGACGGCAGCAGCCAGACCCCGTTCTCCTGCGCGCTGAGGTGCAGGCCGTCCTGCATGAACACGGCGAGCACGAAGTTGACGCCGAGCTGGCCCATGCCGATGACCACGCCGGTGAGGAGCCCGTACCGGTACGTGCGCAGGCGCAGGTGACCGAACTCGAACAGCGGGTCGCGGTGCGTCTGCTCCTTCCACCGCTCGAGCCGGACGAACGCGTACAGGAGCCCGGCGGCGATCACGAACATGACCGGGATCACCGACACCACCCCGTCCCCGGGCCACAGCTCGACCGAGCCGACCTTGAACGGCTGGAGCGGCTCCCACCACCCGTACCGGCCTCCCTCGCTGAGCCCCAGCACGAGCAGGAACGTGCCGATAGCGACGAGCACCGCGCCGGGCACGTCGATCTGCACCCGCTTTCCCTGCGGGCGGGCGGGCGACATGAACAGCACCGCGCCGAGGATCGTGAGGGGCGCGACGATCACGTTGATCACGAAGGCCCATCGCCAGGAGAAGTTGGTGGTGAGGAAGCCACCGACCAACGGGCCGCAGGCGGCCGCCACCCCGGCCGTCGCCCCCCATGCCGCGAAGGCGGTGGCCCGCTCGCGACCCTTGAAGGTGCTCGACAGGATGGCGAGGGTCGCCGGGAGCAACATCGACGCGCCCAGCCCCTCGACCACCGCCTCGCCGAAGATCAGCTGCGCGACCGATGTGGACGACGCTGCGATCAGCGAGCCCACGCCGAACAGCCCGGCGCCCACGATGAAGATGCGGCGGTGGCCGTACACGTCGCCCAGGCGGCCGCCGATGATCAGAAACGTCGCGAACGTCAACGAGTACCCGGTGATGACCCACTGCAGGGCCGGGAGCGTCGTGTCGAGGTCCCGCAGGATCGTCGGGATGGCGACGTTGAGGACCGTGTTGTCGAGGACGACGATGAACGCCGAGAGGATGGCGATCCCCAGCGCGACCCAGCGTCGGGGATCGAGCTCCCCCGGATCGGCCGCTGCGTCCTCCACCGAGCCATGATGCCCGCCGTGACGAAGAACCGGCTCGAGGCGTTCTCCGACGGCGTCTTCGCGATCGCCATCACGCTGCTGGTCATCGACCTGCGGGCTCCGGCGCACGTGCCGCCGGGCCGGCTGGCCCACGATCTGTGGTGGAACCTGTGGCCGAACTACCTCGCCTACGCGATCAGCTTCCTCGTGATCGGTGTGATGTGGCTCAACCACCACCGGATGATCGATCCGGTGCAGTGGGTCGACACGCCGCTGCTGCTCCTCAACCTCCACCTGCTGCTCTGGACCGCGCTCCTTCCGTTCCCGACGTCGGTCGTGGCCGAGCACCTCCGGGACGGCGGCAGCAACGCGAAGGTGGCGATGGCGCTCTACGGGTTCGTGGTCCTCGGTGCCGCGGTGGCCTTCGTCTGCCTGTTCGGCTGGCTGACACGCGACGAACGCATCCTCGGTTCGCTCCCGCCGAAGCCGGAGGTGCGGCGGGCCCGGCAGCGCTTCGGCCTCGGGGTCCTCGTGTACTCCGTCGCACTGGCGCTGTCGTTCGTCTCGCCGCTGCTCGCCCTGCTGATGCACGCGGCCATGGCCCTCTACTACGCGTTCGACCAGTCAGCGGTGGCGGCCCGTCCGGGTGACGAGGGCTGACAGCTGCGCGCCGACGGCGTCCGCGTCGTGGTGCTCGGCGACGAACCCCCGGGCGTTCGTGGCGAGCCGCACGCGTCGGTCCTCGTCCGATGCGAGGTCGGCGATCGCCCGGGTGAAGGCGCGGACGTCCTCGTCGTCGTCGGTGACGACGAGGTGCTCACCGGCGCGGACCTCGAGGCCGCGAGCGCCGGTGGGCGTCGCCACCACCGGGCAGCCGTGGGCGAACGCCTCGAGGACCTTGATGCTGGTGCCGCCGCCGGCCCGCAGCGGCACGACCGCGATGTGGGCTCGTGCGTAGAAGGGCCCGACGTCGTCGTGGCGACCGGGGTGCAGCAGCCGCGCATCGATGCCCTCGGCCGTGAGGTCCGGGAGCACGTGCCGGGTGATCCGCTCGACCGCATCGCGGTTGGGCGGATGCCCCGGATCACCGACGTAGAGCAGCTCGAGCGGACCGTCCGCGCGCGGCCTGGTCGTCGGGTGCGCCGGCAGCCGGATCGCGTTGGGCAGGTGCCCGAACGAACCCACTGCGTCGGCCCTCGCGGCGAGGAGCACATGCTCGAACCAGGGGAACACGGTCCGCTGGAAGGCGTCGTACCGCGCCGCCTCGTCGAGGTCACCGGCGCCGATGATCGCCAGTGACCGCTGCGCCTGGGCCTCGTCGTCGTCGGCATCGAGGATGCCTGGAACGCCGGCCTCGAGGAACGGGACCGCCGCGCCGGCCAGGTAGCTGCGCATCACGACGACGGCGTCGAAGGTCGCCGGGGCGAACCGTCGGGCGATCTCGTCGCCGACCGCAGGCGGTACCCGCCGCACGAGGTCCGGCAGCGGGGCCCTGAGCACGTCGCGGCCTCGCGGCGAAGCCAGCCAGGACCGGGCCGACGCCGGATCGGGCGCGTGCCCCACGAGCGTGGCCCGCTCGGCCCGCGCCGCCGCCCACCCGAGCTCCCACTGCTCGGCTTCGTCCACCCAGCGCACGACCGCCACGCTCACCTCGTGATCGCGCACGAGGCCGTCCAGGCTCACCGAGGCCCGCATCGAGAGCCCGATGCGCTCGGGACGTGGGAAGCGGGGACAGATGAAGAGGACCCTCGCCATCAGAGGTACATCGTGCGATGGCGCAGCGATCCGACGAGCCGACCGGCGCGGTGCGCCGCGTGGTCGGTCCACCGGATGCGCTGCGTCGGGTCGCGCCACGCCGTCGTCGACTTGCGCGCGAGCCACCGCCAGATCGCGATCACCTCTTCGCGCGACTCGGCGCGCATGCCGTGCTCCCGGTGCCGCCGGTACAGCTGCGGCTCGGTGAAACCACCACGGAACCGGCTCGCCGCCACCGCACCGAGCTCGGATCGCAGCCGGATGTGGATCACCGAGGCCGGCTCGTACGCGATCTCGGCGCCGCCGTACTGCGCACGCCAAGACCAGTCGATGTCCTCGGCCCGCCGGAGCGTCTCGTCGAACCCGGCCAGGCGCAACGCGACATCCCGCCGCACTCCGAGGTTCCCGCCCGAGACGTGGCGCATGAACCCGTAGGCGACGGCGGCGTCGTCTTGGTCCGCGTTCCCGGTCCAGTCGTACTGGTCCGGCGTGTTGAGCCGGCGCAGCTCGCTCGCACCGGTCACGATCTCGTGATCGCCGAGGGCCTGGACCATGTGCCGCATCCAGTCCGGGCTGACGACGTCGTCGGCGTCGCAGACGAGGATGAGATCGCCCGCGGCGGCCCGCACGCCGACGTTGCGCGCGTGGGCGACGCCCCGACGACCAGAGGCGTCGACGATGCGCACCGGGGCCGGCAACCCGCCCCGCCAGGAGACGACCCGGTTGCGGGTGGCGTCCGTGCTCCCGTTGTCGCAGACGACGAGCTCCCACGGCCCGTCGTAGGTCTGCGCAGCGAGGGCGGCGAGCTGCGCGTCGATCGTCGCGGCGCCGTTGCGCACGGGCAGCACCACGCTGACGAGCGGGAGCGCGGTCGACGATCTCCCGCCCACCCGCTGCGAGCGCGCGCAGGCCCGTTCGATCGCCTCGGCCAACGCGTCCTCGACCATCGCGGCAACGACCTCGGGGTCCATGTCCGGACGCCGGCTGTGATCGAGAGCCGCTGCGGACAGCCGGCCGTGCTCGGCGGAGTCGTCCCACAGCCGGCCGAGCGCCTCGGCCCACTCGGTGTGGGGCGCGTCCCGGGCGACGACGATCCCGCCAGGCCCGACCGCCTCCA
>JAFBAD010000031.1 GCA_019247975.1 Acidimicrobiia bacterium | reverse complement strand
GACCTCGAGCTCGCGCTCGCGGCTGCTGCGGGTTTGGTCGACGAGCACACGGTGATCGCCACCACCGTGCACCTCGAGCAGATCGTCGATGCCGGCGCGATCCCGGTGACCGCGCACGACGTCCACCTCGACCTGATCGTCACGCCGGACGAGGTGATCCGCTGCGCGCGAGCACGCGGCTGGTCGCTGCCTCGGCTCGATTGGGCTCAGCTCACCGACGAGAAGGTCGCGTCGATCCCGTTGCTGGCGAAGCTCAGGCGGAGCGGCGCCGCTGGCGGATGATGCGGCGGCGCTCCCGTTCGGTGCAGCCGCCCCACACGCCTTCCTTCTCGCGGATGCCGAGCGCGTGCTCGAGGCAGAGGCTCTGGACCGGACAGAGGTCGCAGACCGACTTCGCGGTCGCTGCCTCCTCGTCGGTCACCGGATAGAAGATCGACGGATCGAGTCCGCGGCACGCCGCGTTGGACCGCCAGGGCAGGTTGATGAGAGTTGCTGTGTCGCTCACAAGGGGGGATCACCAGGGTGGGCACCAGGGCCACACCGCGGTCGGCTCGGGGACTGGTCAGGGAAGTGGTCCGCAGCAGGTGGGTGGTCCCACCCGGCGGATCGCCGAGTATTACCACTGCTGGACTACGGGTCCAAGTGCTTCGCGCGGCGGCGAACGTCAGGGGTCAGTTGGTGCCAGGGGGCTGGTCGGCCCGCGCCTCCTGGAGGAGCTGGCGCACGAGGTGCGCCGGGTACCGGCGGTGGCCGCCCGGGGTGCGGACCGAAGGGATGCGTCCCTTCGTGGCCCAGTCGGTGACGGCTCGCTCGGAGACCTGGAACAGGAGGGCGACCTCCCGCGTGCGGAGCAGGCGCCCGTCCAGCGCCTCGGGGACGGCTTCGGGGCCGTACAACTCGCGGACCAACTGCTCGCGCTCGGTTTCGGACGTCAAGTCGCCTTCGTTCAGGTCGGGGTGCCCTGTGAACACTGAGTGTTCACGGCTCCGGGGTCCGGCAAACCCGACGAGGCCGTCAAATCCGTCGAAGGCGGCGGATCGGCGGTCCGGGCCGATCTCCGCCAGGACGGACGGGTCGGAACCGGCCGGACGAGGGAACCGACCGGCGCGCCCTCTACGCTCGCCGAACGATGATCGGTCCCGGCTGGTTCGACCGCCGCGATGCGCTCCGCCGGCTGTCCGAGGATCCCGTCGACGTCCTCGTCGTCGGCGGCGGCATCACCGGGGCCGGCTGCGCGCTCGACGCCGCCTCCCGGGGCCTGCGCACCGGCCTCGTCGAACGGGACGACTTCGCCTCGGGCACCTCCTCGAAGTCCTCGAAGCTGGTCCACGGAGGCCTGCGCTACCTGCAGCAGCGTGAGATCCGGCTGGTCTACGAGGCCCTCCACGAGCGCCAGCGACTGACCCGCAACGCCCCCCACCTGGTGAAGATCCTCCCGTTCCTGATCCCGATGTTCACGGGGAAGGACGGCGTGCTGAACCCGAAGCTGTCCCGGGCGCTCGGCACGGTCATGTGGATGTACGACCTCACCGGTGGCGCCCGCATCGGCAAGCTCCACAAGCGCATCTCGGTCGACGAGGCGATGGCCCACATGCCGACGCTCCCCCGCGAGCGCCTCGCCGACTCGTACCTCTACTACGACGCCCAGGCCGACGACGCCCGCCTGACGCTGGCCCTCGCCCGCACCGCCGCCATCGAGCACGGCGCCGCGGTCGCCAACGGCACCCGGCTCGTCGAGCTGCACAAGACGTCGTCCGGCGCGGTGCGGGGGGCGACCGTCGAGGCCGACGGCGAGCGCTTCGACATCGCCTGCTCGACGGTGGTGAACGCGGGCGGGGTCTGGGCCGACGACGTGCGCGCCCTCGATGAGGGCACCCACCCGGACTCGATCCGTCCGGCCAAGGGCATCCACATCACGGTCCCGTGGGAGCTCGTGCGCAACGACATCGCCGTCGTCGTACCGGTGCCGGGCGACAAGCGCTCGGTGTTCGTCGTGCCGTGGGGCGACTTCACCTACATCGGCACCACCGACACCGACTACGACGGCCCGCTCGACGACCCCGAGTGCACGCTCGAGGACATCGACTACCTGCTCCGGGCGATCAACTTCTCGGTCGACGGGAAGATCGGCCGGGAGGACGTCACCGGCACCTGGGCCGGCCTGCGCCCGCTCGTGAAGCGGGCGTCGAGCGGTCGGACGGCGGACCTGTCGAGGCGGCACGCAGTGGGTGCGTCTGCGTCGGGTGTCGTCACCGTCACGGGCGGCAAGCTGACGACCTACCGCGAGATGGCGGCCGACGCGATCGACGCAGTTACGAAGGTGCTCGACGACCGGGTTGAGTCGATCGGCTCGAGCCGGACCAAGCGGCTGTTGATCCGCGGCGCGGACGGCTACGAGACCGCAGCGGTCGGCGGCGACGAGCGGGCGGTGCACCTCGCGAGCCGCCACGGCGGCGACGCCCGCGTGCTGCTCGCGATGATCGACAAGGACCCGTCGCTCGGCGAACCGCTGGTGGCCGGACTCCCCTACCTCAAGGTCGAGGCCGTGTACGCGGCCTGCTACGAGATGGCCCGCAGCGTCGACGACGTGCTGTCCCGACGCACCCGAGCCCGCATCCTCTCCCGCGACGCGGCCGACGATGCCGCCCCGCAGGTCGCCCGGCTGATCGCGCCGGTGCTGGGCCTCAGCGCGGCCGACCAGGACGCCCAGGTGGCCGACTACCGGGCCCGTTCGTCGGCCGAGCGGTCACCGCTCGAGGTCTTGGTGTGAGCGTGGAGCCTCCGCCGGGCGCGCCGACCCCGCCGATCGAGATCGCCGGCGGCGCCCCCGCCGCCACCGACCGCCTGGCCGGCGGTGTGGTCGAGATCGGTGACGACGTCCTGACGAAGCTGCGCGCCACCGGCGTCGACGTCACCACCGAAGACGGCGCACGGGGCGAGGCCGGGCGCGACTGGTGGCCGCTCGCGATGGTGTGGGCGACCGAGGGCCAGGTCGGTGCTCGTCCTGCCGCGGTCGCCCGCCCGAGCTCGACCGAGCAGGTCGCCGCGCTCCTGGCGATCTGCGACGAGGCCCGCATCCCGGTCACGACGGCCGGAGGCCGCAGCAGCGTGGTGGGCGGCGCGGTGCCGGTGCACGGCGGCCTGGTGCTCGACACGTGCCGCATGTCGGGGATCGTGTCGGTCGACCCGACCTCGATGGTCGTCGAGGTGCTCCCGGGCACCTTCGGCGACGCGTTCGAGGCCGAGCTGCAGGCGAGCCACGGGCTGACCGTGGGCCACTGGCCGCAGTCGATGACGCTGTCGACCGTCGGCGGGTGGCTCGCCTGCCGCGGCGCCGGCCAGCTCTCGAACCGCTACGGCAAGATCGAGGACATCGTCGTCGGCCTCGAGGTGCTGCTCGCCGACGGGCGCGTGATCCGCACCGGTGGGCAACCCCGCCAGGCCGTGGGCCCAGATCTCGACCAGCTCTTCGTCGGTTCCGAGGGCACGCTCGGCGTGATCACCCGGGCGTGGCTCCAGGCCCACCGGGTGCCGGTCCACCGGCGGCAGCTCGCGGTCGGCTTCGCCAGCTTCACCGAAGGTCTCGACGCGATGCGCCGCATCACGCAGCGGGGCGCCACCCCTGCGGTCATGCGCCTCTACGACGAGGTCGAGTCCAAGCGCAACCACGAGACGCCCGACGGCGTGAACGTGCTCCTGGTCCTCGACGAGGGTGACGGCACGCTCGTCGACGCGGGCATGGAGATCGTCGAGGAGGAGTGCGAGGAGACCGTGCCGCTCGAGCACGCGCTCGTCGACCACTGGATGGAGAAGCGCAACGACGTCGCTGCGCTCGAGGCGCTCATCTCGCGTGGATACGTGGTCGACACCATGGAGGTCGCCGGGCCGTGGGCGGTCCTGCCGCAGGCGTTCGAGACGGTGATCGCCGCGGTGCAGGCGGTGCCGGGCACACTCGCGTGCTCGGCGCACCAGTCGCACTCGTACCAGACCGGTGCGTGCCTCTACTTCACCTTCGCGGGAGGCGTGGAGCCCGAGGAGCGTGACGCGTACTACGTCGCCGCGTGGGACGCCGGCACGCGCGCCGCGCTCGCCGCCGGCTGC
>JAFBAD010000305.1 GCA_019247975.1 Acidimicrobiia bacterium | reverse complement strand
TCCGCCATCCCGGCGACGCGCAGCTCGGCGTTGGTCCGCTTGTCCGCGGCCGGCTCGCTCTTCCGGGCCTTCCGGTGGAGGGACACGACCAGGTGGTCCTGCGCGCGGGTACAGGCGACGTACAGCAACCGGATGCGCTCGTGCGCGCTCATCTGCTCGTCGATCGGGATCCACTCGACGAACTCGTCGGTGACGACCTTGTTCCCGAACCGGTAGCCCGGCTCGTGGCCCTCGCGGAAGACGACCTCCGCGGCGGCTCGCCGCGACGATGCACCGGTGGACATGCCGGAGACGATCGTGACGGGGAACTGCAGGCCCTTCGCGGCGTGGATCGTCATGATCCGAACCGCGTCGTCATCGGTCTCGGGCAGGACCGCCTCGGCGACCCGGGCACCTTCGTGGGACTGGCGCTCGACCCAGTCGAGGTACTGCCGAAGGCTGCCGCCCGTGGACTCGGACCACTCCCGCGCCTGGTCGATCACGAAGCGGAGCCGGCGCCACACGTCGCGCGGGCGGCCCTCGGCGAACCCGATCTCGAACGCACGCCGATCCCGGGCGATGAGCTCGAGCAGCTCGGACGGCGGGGTCCACTGGCGGACGTCGTGGAGCGACCTGAGGTACTCCAGGCCGATCCGGACCGGATCGTCGACCGGCACCGTCTCCGGCTGGTCGCTGGTGAACCCCCAGTGGCCGCCGCGCTCCCGCTTGAAGCGGAAGAGGTCGTCGTCGCCGCAGGCGAACAGCGGCGTGCGGAGCGCGGACACGATGCGGAGGTGGTCGGTCGGGTCGTCGACCGCGCGCAGTGTCATCAGCAGGTCGCGCACGGCCTGGGTCACGTAGACGAGCGAGCTCGACTCGGCCCGGTACGCGATGCCGGCCGTCCGCAGCGCGCTCTCGAGGAACGGCAGCGACATGCGGGTGGGCACGAGGATCGTGATGTCGCCGAGCTTCGCCTCGCGCCAGCCGTCGTCGCCGTCGCCGACGCTCCACCCTTCGTCGATGACCCGTGCGACGGTTTGCGCGACCGCGGCCGCCTCCAGCTCGCGCACGCCGTCGGCGTTGAGCCCGTCGAGGACCTGCCGGCCGACCACGGACACGCAAGGGCCGACGGGTGGCACGTCGCGCACCGCGTCGAGCCCGACGTACGGCGGCTGCGACGCCACGCCACCGGCCGGGTCACCATCGCCGATCAGCTCCCCGAACGTGTCGTTGACCCAATCGATGACCGGACCGCACGAGCGGAAGTTCGCGGTCAGCTGGACGAGCTGACCGCCGACGCTGCCGAAGCGCTCGCGCGCGGCCATGAACATCGTGATGTCGGCCCGACGGAACCGGTAGATCGACTGCTTGGGGTCGCCGACGAAGAACAGATGACCCGGCGCCAGCTCGACCTCGTCCCATGAGCCGGTGCCCGCGGCGTCCGAGCGCGGGTCGGCGGCGGCGATACGGACGGCCAGCTCGACCTGGATCGGGTCGGTGTCCTGGAACTCGTCGAGCAGGAGCCGCCGGTAGCGATCGTGCAACCCGCTGCGGACCGCGGGGCCGTGCTCGGGGTCGCGCAGAAGGGAACGGGCGAGCACGAGCAGGTCGTGGAACGCGAGCTCACCCGACACCCGGCGCTCGCCGGCCGCCTGCATGGTGAACGCCCGCATCACCGACGCGATGTGGCGCACCGCGGCCTGACCCACGATGTCGATCACCTCGTCGATGCGCTCGCCCACGAGCCGGATGTCTGCGACCACCGACTTCTTGTCCTGCCAGTTGGGGGCCTGCCCGCAGTTGGACGCCTTGAAGCTCGGCGCGTCCTGCTTCGCCTGCTCCACGAGGTCGACCTCGTCTGCGCACCCCCGCAGCCGCTCGGCGAAGGCAGCCAGCTCCTCGAGCCGCTCGCACAACGAGTCCCAGCCATCGCACTCGGAGGTCCGGGCGCACACGTCGTCGATCGACGACAGCGCGACTCGGAAGAGGTGGCCGACCGAAGGTGGTTCGGGTGCCGAAGGCGGCACGTGGTCGCGCACGAGGTCCCAGTTGTCCTCGAAGGTCTCGGCCAGCACCCGCAGCGCCTCCGGCTTCACGCCGGTCGCGAGCAGGAGGAGGATGCTCCGCTCGAGGTCGGGATCGCTGAGCAGCACATCGCGGAAGGCCTGCCAACGACGCTCGAAGGCGACGTCCGAGCTGACCTCGTCGAGCACCTCCAGACGGGGCGGGAGGCCCGCCTCGACCGGGTTCTCCATGAGGATCCGCTGTGCGAACGAGTGCAGGGTGCCGATCGCGGCGCCGTCGAGCTGACCGATCGCCTTCTCGAACAGGACCGCGGCGAACGAACCCTTGCCGGCCTCGGTCGACTGCTTGTTCAGCTCCTGCCGCAGCCGGTCGCGCAGCTCGGCCCCCGCCTTCTCGGTGAAGGTGATCGCCGCGATGGACTTGAGCTCGGCCTCGCCCCGGCCGACCAGCTCGACCACCCGGTCGACGAGCGCGGTCGTCTTGCCCGAACCGGCGCCCGCCTCGACGAAGAGCGTGGACGCCAGGTCGCTGCGCACCAGCTCGCGTGCGGCTTCATCCGGCGCGAGGGCCGTCATGCGTCCTCCGCCCCGACACCGACGAGCTCGAGGTAGCCGGCAAGCGCCGGATCGTCGAGCTTGCGGACCCACTGCCGCCACAGCTCGGTCGTACCGAGGCCGTCGGGGTCGCAGAACTCGCACGGGATCCAGAACTGGTAGCCCGGCGGCTCGGGGTGGTGCACGAACACGCCGGCCTCGATGCCCCGCACGATGTGGTCGATGCTGTCGGACACCTGGGCGACCACGTCGGGCGACACCTCGTAGCCGAGGAGCTTGTAGCGGCCCTTCGGTGTGACGAACCAGTAGTCGGCCTGCACCTTCGCGTCCGGTCGACGCTGTTGCTGGCGAGCGGCCTGGCCGTAGATGGCGAGTTGCAGGCGGGTTCCGGCGACCGACGGGTCGTCCTCGGGGAACTCCTCGTACGCCTTCCCCGTCTTGTAGTCGGTGACGTGGATCGTGCCGTCCTCACCGAGATCGACCCGGTCCGCGTTGCCGCGCATCGGCACCGTGCGGCGATCGGGCAACGGGTACGGCACCGGCGGATGCCCGTCCCTTCCGAAGGGCAGCTCGGTCGCGATCGGCGAACAACGCCGGACGGTCCGGTACGAGCGGTCGTGCTCGAGGAAGGTGCGGAGGCCGCTGATGATCCTCGCCCGCTCACGACGCCAGAAGATCGGCCGCCCGGTGAGCCCCTCGGCCTCGAACCGGTCGCACACCTCGTTCGCGATGCCGACGAGGCGCGCCTCGTCCCACGGGGCATCGAAGGGAACCGGCGGACCGGCGATCACCTCCTTGACGTACAGCTCGAGCACCTCGTGCAGCAGACGCCCCCGATCCATCGGGGTGATCACCAGCTGCTCCTCGGGGTTCTCGATCGGCTGGACGCGCAGGAGGTTCTGCACGGCGTACGCGAACGGGCATGCGGCCCAGCGCTCGAGGCTGGTCGCCGAGCTGCCGGCATCGACCGGTGACGGGACGTCGAGCCCGCCGAGGTTGCCATCGAAGCGGGTGAACCGCCTGGAGCCACGGGCCTCGACCACCTCGAGGCCGGACGTCATGACGGGATCGACGCCGGTCGCGACGGTGACCAGCTCGCGGCGATCCGCCGCTCCTGACGCGAGGACCGTCCGCAACCGGTGCTCCTGCGCCGAGGCCGGGAACTCCACCGCACGCAGACCTGCGTCGAACGACGCGATGTCGGTGAGCCACGGCCCCTGGACCGAATCGAGATCCCAGACCGTCTCACCGCACAGCTCCTTCACGACGGCGAGGACCCACCGCGACGGCACCCGCTCCGCGCTGCGCCGGAGGTCGCCCCGCGGCACGGTCAGCACCTGGCGCTCGGCCCCGGCCAACGATGCGAGCAGCTCGCGGTGCTGCCGGTCGATCTGCTGGCTCCGGAGCGCCAGCTCGCCACCGGACGCCTCGCGCTCGCGGTCGGGGAGCAGCGAGTCGTCGCGGATCGTTCCCGGGAAGGAACCCTCGGCGAGTCCGCACGTGACGACGACGTCCAGGTCGAGCCCGAGGCCCATCGTGATCGACCCGACGAGGACACCCTCACCGAGCCGACCGACGCGCTGGAGGTCCGACTCGAGCTCCACCGTCAAGGTGCGGGTGAACACCTCGAGATCGACCGCCGGTTCGAGCTCGTCGAGCGCCGCGAGGCGGTCGAGCGCGAGCTCGACCCGTTCCGCGGCGCGCTGCTCGGACAGCGGCCACCTCATCCGCTGTGCACCGGAACCGAGGAACCGGTGGAGCAGCGTCCTCGCCCAGGCCGACCGCTCGCTCCACGGGGCAGGCGAGGCCGTGGCCCGCGCCAGCTCGTCCATGAGCCCGAGGACGAACGTGCGGAGCTCCTCGGCCCGGCGGGCCTGCTCGCCCCGCTGCTCGAGCCACCAGGGCGGGCGCTCCTCGTCCGCACCGAGGGCCGCCCGCTCGTGCTCGCGAGCGGCGAACGTGGCGAGCAGGCCGTCCCAGTGCTGTCGGCCTGCGACCACGCCTGCTTCTCGCGAGATCCGCTCCCACGCGGCGACGGGCGCCCGACGGCCATCGACCCTGAGCGGCGCAGCCGTCAGCCAGTCGAGGACGTCCTGGCGGCGGAAGCCCATCTCGGGCAGGCCCAGGAAGCCGAGCAACGTACGGCCGGCCATCCGCGACGCGAGGGGCACGCTCGCCGAGCCGTTGAACGTCACCCCGGCAGCGGTGAGGTGCTCCCGGAGCAAGCGGTCGTAGGGGTTGGCGGTCGCGTAGAGGACGGCGATGCGGTCGAGCGGCGTGCCCGTGCGCGCCGCGTCGACGACCACCCGGACCGCCTCCCTGACCTCCTCGTCGGCATCCGAGGTGACGATGATGCGGGTGCGGTCGGCCGACACCGCGGGCGCTGCCCCCGCCACCGACGCGGACGGTCGGCCGGGATCCACCTCGTCGGAACCGAGCCGCACGAGGGAGATCCGAACGTCCTCGTCGGCCTCGAACTGCCCGGTGGCGCCGGCCAGCAGCACCAGATCGGTCCGGTCGCCCACCGTGCGGAGGAGCGATGCCGCGTGCAAGGAGATCCGCTGCGGCAGGAACACGACGACCGAACCCAGATCGTGAGGCACCGGACCCGCGGCGAGCGCGGCCACCGCGGCCTCCGTCAGATCCTCTTCGTCGTACCAGCCGTCGTGCAGGACCGCCCGGGCGCGAGTGTGGATGCGGGCGACGTCGTGGGCCCGGCGACCCTGTGCCTCGATCGATGCGAGCGCGCGAGGCGACACGTCTCGCAGCTCCCGGTAGGAGGCGACGAGCGCCGTCTCGGTCGCAGGGTGGGCGGCGACGGGGGCGAACATGCCCGGCTCCTGCTGCAGCGCTCGGCGCACGGCTGCGGTGATCACCGGTGTGGACACGGGCCGGCGGCCCTGGCCGGCGAGGACCGGCGCGCCGAGCAGCTCGGCCAGCCGGTAGGTGGTCAGGAACGTGACGGCCACCAGGCCGACGCCCCGCTCGGCCGCCGTGGTGGGCCCGAGGCGGCCCGAGGCGAGCAACCGGCGGGCCGCCACGCCCACGTGGTTGGACGGCACGACGACGGTCACCGGGGCGAGCGGCTCGGTGCCCTTGGCCGCGACGATCTCCTCCCGCAGCGCCTCCGCTGCCGGCCTCCCGTAGCGCACCCACCGTGTCCTGACCGCCATCGAAGCGATCGTACGCACCCCCCCTGACAGCCTTCTCCGGGCGCCATCGCCCCTGGTCAGACCGGTGGGTCCGCGATTCCTGTCACACCCCCTCCTTAGGGTTTGGGACATGTCGATGACGCTCGCGGTGGTGGCCGACGTCCACCTCGACGTGCCCTTCGCCTGGGCCGGCCCCGAGGTGGGCCGGCGGTGGCGCGCCCATGTCCGCGACGCGCTCACGAACGTCGTCGAGGTCTGCCTCGACCGCCGGGTCGACGCCCTCCTCGTGGCCGGCGACCTGTACGAGCACGAGCGGTTCACGGCCGACACGGTCCACTTCGTCGAGGCGACCTTCGCCAAGCTCGACCCGATCCCGGTCCTCGTCGCCCCCGGCAACCACGACTGGCTGGGGCCGGCCGGCCTCTACCGACAGGCCCGCTTCGGCCCGAACGTCCACCTCTTCGACACCGCCCACCTCTCGCCGTACCGGCTGGCCGACGGCTGCACCCTCTGGGGCGGCGCGCACCTCCGGCCTCGGGGCACCGCGGGCTTCCTCGACGGCTTCCGGGTCGATCGCGCCGGCGTGCACCTCGCGCTGTTCCACGGCTCCGAGGTGGGTGGCTTCGCCCTGCAGGGCACCGACAAGCACGAGCACGCGCCGTTCCGGGCCGAGCAGGTGCCGGCTGCGGGGCTGCAGTTCGCGTTCGTCGGGCACTACCACCACCCCACCGCCAGCCGGCACCACGCGTACCCCGGCTCCCCGCAGCCCCTGTCGTTCGGCACGCCC
>JAFBAD010000009.1 GCA_019247975.1 Acidimicrobiia bacterium | reverse complement strand
AGAAGGTGTCGCCCTCGCCCGGGGCGCCGCCTCCGTTCGGCGACACGCCGTTGCCGTTCCCGTTCGCCGCCGGCTCGCGGTCGATGCGGCCGAAGCACAGCGATGCGTCGCCCAGGTGCAGCTGGGCCAGCCGGTGGAGGATCGTGTCCCAGATCACGTCCCGCTCGAAGCGGGCCTGCTCGGTGCCGCCCTGCCCCACCTCGACCATGGTCTGCAGCTGGTTGGCCCGGGCCCGAGCGTCGTCGAGGCAGTCGTAGGCGTGGTCGATGTACGCCTGCTCCGCCTCAAGATCCGGATGGACCGTCAATTGGCGTTCCTCGTTCCCCGCGCCGTCCCCCTGGCCGTTCCCTTCCGGGGGATTGACAAGTCTAGGGCCCTGGATCGGCGCCCACCTCCCGCAGGCCGTCTCGCAGCGCGATCCGCAGCCGGCGGGCGATCTGCGGCGTCAGATGGGCCACCAGACCGGCCCCGGCCCGGCCGATCTCCTCGACCGTGAGGACCACACGGGCCTCGCCGTCGTCGTAGTCGTCGCTGATCGCCACCGCCCACGACACGGGGGTCAGGTCCGGGTCCTCGGCGACGGTCGGATCCTCGGAGGGGTCGAACGGGTGGTCGTCGATGGATCGCCGCACGTCGGCTCACCGTAGGGTTTGGCCCGATGTCCGTAGACAGCCCCTTCTTGCGCGCCTGCCGGCAGGAACCGGTCGACCGGGTGCCGGTGTGGTTCATGCGCCAGGCCGGCCGTGCGCTGCCCGAGTACCGCAAGATCCGGGGCCAGGGCAGCATCCTGGACGCGATCCGCACGCCCGACATCGCGACGGAGATCACCCTCCAGCCGGTCCGGCGCTACGGCGTGGACGCCGCGGTCCTCTACTCCGACATCGTCGTGCCCGCTGCCGCGATCGGCTTCGGCGTCGACGTGAAGCAAGGGACCGGGCCGGTCGTCGAGCAGCCCTTCAGGACGCGTGACGACCTCGCCCGGCTCCGGCCGCTCGAGCCGGAGACCGACACGCCCTACGTGCTCGAGACCGTGCGCAACCTCGTCGCCGAGCTCGGCTCGACACCGCTGATCGGCTTCGCCGGCGCGCCCTTCACCGTGGCGAGCTACCTGATCGAAGGGGGACCGTCCCGCACCTACGCGTGCACGAAGGCGCTGATGTACGGCGACCCGGATCTCTGGCGCGAGCTGATGGACCGCCTCGTGGCGATCGCCATCGCGTCGCTGCGCTCGCAGATCGAAGCGGGCGCGAGCGCCGTGCAGGTGTTCGACTCGTGGGCCGGCGCGCTGTCGCCGCCCGACTACGAGCGGTTCGTGCTGCCGGCCTCGCGCCGGGTGTTCGAGGGCGTGGCCGACCTCGGCGTCCCCCGCATCCACTTCGGCGTCGGCACGGGCGAGCTCCTCGGCCTGATGCGCGACGCCGGTCCCGACGTCGTCGGCATCGACTGGCGGGTGCCACTCGACGAGGGGCGACGGCGGGTCGGTCCGGATCACGCCGTCCAGGGCAACCTCGACCCGGCCATCCTCGGCGCGCCGTGGTCGGTGGTGGCCGAGCAGGTGCAGGACGTGCTGCGGCGCAACGGCGGCCGTCCCGGGCACGTGTTCAACCTGGGCCACGGCGTGCTCCCCGACACCGACCCCGACGTCCTGACCCGCGTCGTCGAGCTGGTCCACGAGGCAACGTCGGCCCCGTGAGCGAGCCGTTGGGCGTGGTCGTCATGGCGTACGGCACGCCGTCGTCGCCCGACGACGTCGAGCGCTACTACACCGACATCCGCCGGGGCCGGCCGCCGTCGCCCGAGCAGCTCGCCGACCTCGAGCACCGCTACGAGGCCATCGGTGGCACGTTCCCGCTCCGCGAGCGGACCGAGGCGCAGCGGGTGACCCTCCAGCGTGCGCTCGACGACCGCGCGCCGGGCCGTTGCCGCGTCGTGCTCGGCCAGAAGCACTCCGCGCCGTTCATCGAGGACGGCGCTGCGCAGCTCGTGGACGAGGGGCTCGAGACGATCGTCGGCCTCGTGCTCGCGCCGCACTTCTCCGCGCCGAGCGTCGGTGAGTACCAGCGACGGCTGGCCGATGCGGCCACCGCACGAGGGGCGCGGGCGATCGGGATCGAGAGCTGGCACCTCCTCCCTGAATACGTCACCTTCCTCGCCGGAGCGGTCACCGACGCACGGGCGACCCTGCCCGACGACCACACCGTCCTCTTCACCGCGCACAGCCTCCCCGAGCGCGTCCTGCAGGACGACCCGTACCCGGACCAGCTCCGCGCCGGCGCGGCCGCGGTCGCGGACGCGTGCGGGCTCCCCGAGTCGGGCTGGAGCGTCGGCTGGCAGAGCGCGGGCGCGACCCCCGAGCCGTGGCGCGGTCCGGATGTCGTGGAGCTGATCCGCGGGCTCGACACCGCCGGCGTGTGCGTCTGCCCGCACGGCTTCGTCGCCGACCACCTCGAGGTCCGCTACGACCTCGACATCGTCGCCGCCGACGCGGCGGCTGATGCGGGGAAGGCGTTCGCCCGCACCCGCGTCCTCAACGACGACGCGACGGTGCTCGGTGCGCTCGCCGACCAGGTGCTGGCGGCCGCCGACCGCGGAGCGACGGCGTGACCCACGTCGTGGTGGTGGGCGGCGGCATCGCCGGCCTGGCCGCGGCGCACGAGGCGGTCGGACGGGGCGCGACGGTCACCCTCGTCGAGAAGGACGAGCGGGTGGGCGGCAAGCTCCGCACCAGCCCGTTCGCCGGCCGCTTGGTCGACGACGGCGCCGATGCCTTCCTCCTCCGGGTGCCCTGGGCGAACGACCTGTGCCGCGAGGTCGGGATCGAGGGAGAGCTCGTCCACCCGGCGGCGCGTGACGCGTACGTGTGGAGCCGCGACGCTCTCCGGCCCATGCCGCCGCAGCTCATGGGCGTGCCGACCGACCTCGACGCGCTCGAGGACAGTGGCCTGGTGTCGCCCGCCGGCGTGGAGGCCGCCCGCCGTGACCTCACCGCTCCGGCGACGCCGCTGACCGGCGACGAAGCGATCGCGGCCGCCATCGGCCGCCGGCTCGGCGACGAGGTGGTCGAGCGGCTGGTCGACCCGCTCGTCGGAGGCATCAACGCCGGCGACACCCGCGAGCTGAGCCTGGCCGCGGTGGTGCCCCAGCTCGACGCCGCGCTGCGCGACCCGGATCACCCGAGCCTGATCGAGGCCTGCCGCGCCCGCACGTCGAGCGGATCGTCCGACCCGCCGCCGGTGTTCGCCTCGCCGGTCGGTGGCATGGGCCGGCTGGCCGAAGCGGTCGGCGCCGGCCTCGGTCCGGCCGACGTGCGCACCGGGCGCTCCGTGGTGGCCATCGAACCGCGCGTCACGGGATGGACGGTGCACCTGAGCGACGGCACCGTCGTCGAGGCCGATGGCGTCGTCCTCGCGGCCGCGGCCCGAGCGAACGCCGAGCTGCTGGGCGTGGTCCCGGGCGGCACCGAGGCGTCGACGTTGCTCGCCGCGGTCGAGCACACATCGGTGGCGATCGTCGTGTTCGCGTTCCCGCTCAACCACATCGGTCGCCCGCTCGACCGCAGCGGCTTCCTCGTCCCCCGCGTCGAGGGAACCGCGCTGACCGCCTGCTCGTGGTCGAGCACCAAGTGGGCGCACCTCGGCCCGGGGTGGGGCGACGGCACGGCGGTCGTGCGCGCGTCGGCCGGCCGTCACGGCGACCAGGCCGCGCTCGAGCTCGACGACCACGAGCTCACCGCGCGGTTGCTGCAGGACCTCGAGGTCACGATGGCGGTGACGGGCGCGCCGTCGGAGGTCCGTGTGAACCGGTGGCCGTCGTCGTTCCCCCAGTACGCACCCGGGCACCTCGAGCGGGTCGACGCGATCGAGCGGGCGCTGCCCGAGCGCATGGGCCTCGCCGGTGCCGCGCTGCGCGGCGTCGGCGTGCCGGCGTGCATCCGCAGCGGTCGCGAGGCAGCCGCTCGCGCCATGCGATGAGCCCGACGCCGCGAGGCCGCATCGGGATCGCCGCGGCCTCGATCGGTGGAGGCGTGGTGCTGGCCGGATCGCTGCCCCCGTGGGGCTTCTGGCCGCTCGCGATCCCCGGGCTCGTGATCGTCGACCGGCTGATCGCCCGGCGACCGGCGCGATCGCGCTTCCTCCGCGGCCTCGGGTTCGGCATCGGGCTGCTCGGCCCCTCGATGCTCTGGCTGAAGGACCTCACGGCGCCCGGCTACGTCATCGCGGTCGCGTTCTTCGCCATCGGCATCGGCATCGCGGTCGCACTGTGCCCGCCCGGCGCAGGGCGTCACCTCGCGCTGCCGGCCGCCTGGGTGCTGGCCGAGGCGTTCCGGGGCGTGTGGCCCTTCGGCGGCGTGCCGATGTCGGTCCTCGCGGTCGGTCAGGTCGCCGGTCCGCTCGGCCCGATCGCCCGCGTCGGCGGCACGCTCCTCATCGCCGGGGTGACGGTCACCGCGGCGGTCTGCGTCAGCGCGCTGATCGACCGTCGGTGGTTCGCCGTGGTCGGCGCGGTCGCGGCCATCGTCCTCGCGCTGGTGGTCGCAGGGGCGGCCTCCACCGGGAGGAGCACCGGCGCGACGCTCCGGGTCGGTTTCGTCCAGGGCGGTGGTCCGCAGGGCACGCACGACGAGGACACCGACCCGACCGTGGTCTTCAACCGGCACTACCGCGCCAGCCTCCGCCTCCCGAAGGACCTCGACCTCGTCGTCTGGCCCGAGGACGTGGTCGACACCCGCAGGCCGGTCGAGCAGACCCGCTTCGGCGACCGGCTCGCGCAGCTGGCGGTGCAGCTGCGGACCACGCTGATCGCCGGCGTGGTCGAGGACGTGGGCCGCACGAAGTTCACGAACGCGTCGGTCGCCTGGAACCCGAAGGGCGAGGTGATCGGCCGCTACGAGAAGGTCCACCGCGTGCCCTTCGGCGAGTACGTGCCGCTGCGCTCCCTGGTCGAGCCGTTCGCGGGTGACACGTTGACCGAGCGGGACGCGATCATCGGAACCGGTCCGCCGGTCCTCGACGTCGCCGGCACCCGGGTGGGCGTGATGATCTCGTGGGAGGTCTTCTTCGGGAACCGCGGCCGGGCCGCGACCCGCCACGGCGGCACCATGCTGATCAACCCGACGAACGGGTCGTCGTACACGGGGACCATGGTGCAGACCCAGCAGATCGCGTCGTCGCGGTTGCGGGCCATCGAGAACGGGCGCTGGGTCGTGCAGGCCGCGCCGACCGGCTTCAGCGCGTTCGTCACCCCGAGCGGCAAGGTCATCGGCCGCACGTCGGTCAGCAAGGCGGCCACCGGCGTCCACGTGGTCTCGCTGCGCTCCGGCGAGACGATCTACACCCGGGTCGGCGACCGCCCAATCATCGCGACGGCGGTCCTCCTGCTGGCCGTCGCGTGGCTCCTCGATCGACGAGGGCGCCAGACCGCCGACCCGGGCTGATCCCCCGGCTCAGTCCTCCGAGCCGCTCTGTCCGTCGCCGTTCGACCCACGGTCGCCGCCGTCGTGGTGCTCGCCGTCGGTCGACCCGCTCTCGTGGTGGTCGCCGTCGTCACCGGACTCGTGCGAGTCGGCCTCGTCACCCTGATCGTGGCCGGCGTCCTCGCCCTGGTCGTCGTCGGCCTCGTCACCGTGGTGGTCGCCCGTGTCGCCGTGGTGATCGTCGACCTCGTCACCCTGGTCGTCGTCGTTCTCGCCCTGGT
>JAFBAD010000352.1 GCA_019247975.1 Acidimicrobiia bacterium | reverse complement strand
AACGGTGCCGCTGCCCACGGTCCCGAACCTGCCGAAGGCCCCCGACGACTACTTCGTCGAGGAGGTCAAGCAGCAGCTGCTCGACGACGACCGCCTCGGGGCGACACCGACGGCCCGCTTCAACGCGGTGTTCGGCGGCGGCCTGCGCATCTACACGACGTTCGACCCGGTCCTCCAGTACACCGCGCTCCTCGCCCGCCGCGACTCGATGGAGCAGGTGCCGGGCAACCGGGGCGACGGCACCTTCGGTCTCTCGCCCAACCCGCTCACCGGTGAGGACCGCTGGGGGACGATGGCCATGGCGGGCGTCGAGCCCTCGACCGGCGCAGTTCGCATGCTGGTCGGCGGCCCGGGCTTCGACCAGTACAAGTTCGACCTCGCCACGCAGGGTGCACGGCAGCCGGGCTCGTCGTTCAAGGCGTTCCTCCTCACCGAGGCGATGGAGCAGGGCTACTCGCCGAACGACGACATCGACGGACATGGACCCTGCAACGACATCCCCGGCTACCCGGTCGACAAGCCGCCGGACAACTTCGGTGGCAGCCGCGGAGGCGTCTCGACCCTGACCAGCCAGACGCTGCGCTCGTCGAACTGCGCGTTCCTGCGGCTCGGCCAGGTGCTCGGCATGGGCAAGGTCTTCGACCTGGCGCATCGCATGGGGATCACGACCCCCCTTGCCGACTACCCCTCGGCGGCCATCGGCGGCCTCCACGATGGGGTGCACCCGCTCGACATGGCTGCTGCGTACTCCGTGCTCGCCAACGACGGCGTGCGCAACCCGCCCTACTTCGTCGACCGGGTGACCGACTCGCAGGGTCGCATCCTCTTCGAGCACAACGCCGCGCCGCAGCGGGTCGTGTCGTCCGAGTCGGCGCGGCTGGTGACCGACGTGCTGGTCGACAACGTCCGCAGCGGTACGGGCACCCGGGCCCGGCTGACCAGCGGCCAGGAGGCTGCGGGCAAGACCGGCACGACCAACGGCGCCAGCGACGTCTGGTTCGTCGGCTACACGCCGCAGCTCGCGGTGTCGGTCTGGATGGGGTCGCCGCAGGGTCAGGTCGAGATGTCCTTCGGCGGAGGGGCCACCGGTGGTCGGTACCCCGCCTACACCTGGGGCCTGCTCATGAACTCGTGGATGAAGCAGTTCCCGATCACGCCGTTCCCCGCGCCCGAACCGCGGTACGGCGGCACCTGCCTGAAGATGCCCGGGCAGGAGTCCTGCTACGGGCACCGCAACTACCGTGACGGAAAAGGCAACCGGATCGACTACACGACCGGCACCGTGCCGTTCCCGACCGGGAGCAGCGACAGCGGCGACAGCGAGAGTGGAGGACGATGAACCCGCTGGAACTGCTCCTCGAGGTGCAGAAGCACGACACGCACGCCGACCAGATCCGCCACCGGCAGGCCAACCTGCCCGAGCGGGCCGCGCTCGACGCACGTGAGGCCGAGCGAACGAAGGCCGAGCGCGAGCACCGCGCGACGTCCGACCGCCGCGACGAGCTGCTGGTCGAGCAGGACCGCCTCGAGGGTGAGATCGCGAAGGCCAAGGAGCGCATCGCCGCCGTCGACGGGAAGCTGTACGGCGGTGCGACGAGCAACCCGCGTGAGCTGCAGGCGCTGCAGGACGAGGTCGCGTCCTTGGGCCGTCGGGTCAGCCTCCTCGAGGACTCCGAGATCGAGGTCATGGAGCAGCTCGAGCCCCTCGACAAGGTGAGCGAGACCCAGCAGGCCGCGCTCGACGAGCTGGCCACCGTGATCGACCGGCTCGGCGTGGAGCTCACCGCGGCGGAGGCCGAGCTGGGCGTCGACCTCGAGTCGGTGGAGAAGCAGCGGGCCGAGGCCGCCGAGGCGGTCCCGTCCAACCTGCTCGACGAGTACGAGCACATCCGGTCCCGGTCCGGCGGCATCGGGGTCGCGGCGCTCATCGGCGGCCAGTGCGGCGGTTGCCACCTGAAGCTGCCAGCCATGGAGCTCGACCGGATCAAGAAGCTGCCGCCCGACGGCATCGTGCACTGCGACGAGTGCGGCCGCCTGCTGGTGCACTAGCGCCACGTGTTCCTGTGGTTCATCGGGCTCGGCCCCCTGCTGGTGTGGGTGGTCTTCCGCAGCCCTGCGCTCGATCTGCGCATGGTGATCCTCGGGTCCCTGCTGCCGCTGCTGGACGGCCTCTTCGGAGGACCGCGCGTCCTCCACTCGCTGACCGGAGCGGTCGTCGTCCTCCTCTTTGTCATGCTGTCCACCCGTCGCCGGCGACTGCTCCGGCGGCGCCTGCTCGGTCTGCCGATCGGGCTCTTCATCCACCTCGTGCTCGACGGCGCGTGGACCGACACGGACACGTTCTGGTGGCCCTTCAGCGGCTGGACCTTCCCGAGCGATCAGCTGCCCGAGCTCGCGCGAGGTGGGTGGACGATCGTCATGGAGATCGCGGGTGGGTGCGCGATCGCGTTCGCGTGGCGGTTGTTCGGTCTCGCCGATCCGGCCCGCCGCGACCGCTTCCTGCGCACCGGACGGGTCGACGTGGTCGAAGACCGGCGCGCGGGCTGAGCTGACGTCGTGCTCCTCGTCGTCCGCCACGGCCGCACGGCCGACAACGCGTCAGGGCTGCTGCTGGGTCGCCACGACCCGCCGCTCGACGACGTCGGTGCTGAGCAGGCGGCTGCGATCGCCGAGGTGATCGGTCCGGTCGACCGCGTCGTCTCGAGCCCGCTGCAGCGTTGCCGCGCGACCGCCGCGTGCATCGCGGGGGAGCGGCTCCCCGTCGAGGTCGACGAGCGGCTGATCGAGCTGGACTACGGCGACTTCGACGGCCGTCCCGTCGGCGGGCTGCCCGATGGGACGTGGGAGCGGTGGCGGTCCGACATCACCTTCACCCCACCCGGAGGCGAATCGATCGCGACGCTCGGGCAGCGGGTGCGTGAGGTGCTCGAGGAGCTCGCACCGGCGGCGATCGAAGGGAACGTCGTCGCGGTCACGCACGTCTCGCCGGTGAAGGCCGCGATGGCGTGGGCGCTCGGCGTCGGCGATGAGATCGCATGGCGCGCGCACGTGTCACCGGGGTCGATCACCCGCATCCGGGTCGGCGACCGGGGTCCGGTGCTCGCCGGGTTCAACGACGTGGCGCACATCGGCGGCTGAGCCGCCGCGGCGTCAGCCCTTGTTCGTGCGCCACCACCGGCGCGAGGCCGAGTCGTCGTGCGAAGCCCAGACCGCAGCCGGATCGACCCGATGCGCCCGCACGGTCGCGGTCGGGCCGGCCGTGCTGACCGAGGAGCGCGGGAGCCGGCGGGCCTCGACGCACGTCGCGGCCCGGCAGGCGCGATCGCGGCACCAGGCCGGGTTGTGCAGGTCCGAATCGATGCTGTCGGCGGAGAACTGGCGCTTGGCCGCGTTGATGCGGCGGCCCAGCTCCCAGTCGAAGGTCCCGACAGCTTCGTTCTTCGTCTGCTCGGCGATCCAGGCCTCGAGCTCGTTGCGGGTCGCGGCCAGATCGTCCTCGGTCTGCGGTTCGCGTGAACCGCTGGAGACCCTGTCCCGGATGGACCGGGTGAGGATCCGATCGAAGTCGCGCTGGTGCTCGGCGGTCATCTGACGTGGCACGGAGTGCACATCGGCCAGACGGCCGGGAAATCAAGTCATCAGCTGGCTTCGAGGTGCAGCACGTCATGCATCGCAGGCGGAGGGTTGCACAGGTAGATGACCATGCCTCGGGACCAGACGTCGGAGAACGCCGCGCGCACCCCGGGGTCGAGTCGTTCGACCCCACCCAGGTCCACCTCCACCTCGGCGTGACCCAACGAGAGCAGCCCGACCAGCGTCGTGCGCAGCTCCTCCGTCTCAGCCTCGTCGACCTCTCCGGCCACGGTCACGACCGGTGGCTCGGCCAACACGTCCACGTCGATCGTGAACGTTCGCTCCTCGTGCGGCACGGTGCCTCCCCGCATCCCCTGCCTGGCGCCCGCTCCCCAGTGTCTCTGGGTGTCATCTTGTCCCACGGGGTCCACCCATGGGAAATCGGCAGATCCGACCAGATCAGGAGGGTTGTCGACGGATCGCCTCAGTCCTGCACGATGTGCAGGATGTGGTCGAGGCCGGTCGTCCGCAGCAGCTTCATCAGGAAGTCGCTCGGGTTGCGGACCACGAAGTCCGACTCGGCCTTCTCGGCGCGGGTGTGGCCCTCGACGATGGCGCCCAGTCCCGAGGAGTCGATGAAGGTGAGCTCGGAGCAGTCGACCACGAGGGTCTTCGCCCCGTACTCGAAGGCTCGGCCGATCGCCTCGCGCAGCTCGGGTGCGACGACGATGTCGATCTCTCCGGACACGTGCAGCACGGCCTCGGAGTCGTTCAGCTCACCTTGGACTCGCACAACTGCCTCTTCCGACTCGACTCGGACAGTACCGTCCGCCCTGGTCTGCGAAGGGTGCGGGAGCGAGTCCCGCGAGGTCAGGACGCGGTGCGGTGCGGGACTGCGCTCCGCTTCGCGTCCGTCAGCGCAGCTTCGAACCACATCGCCCGCTCGGGCGACTCCGCCCGCAGCGTCTCGACGAACAGGTCGAACTTCTTGAGCACCCGCCGGCCCCAGTAGCTGCGGTCACCGGTCAGCTGCGACGCCTCGGGGAGGAGACGCTCCACGGTGAGGCGGGCGAGGCGGCCGTCGATGTCGCGCCGGTCATCGGCGCTGAGCGGCTCGAAGGTGCGGCCGGGCGTCTCGAAGTAGTCGTCTGCGACGACGTCGTCGGGCCAGGCGCGAGATGCCGCCGTTCCGAGGAACAGGCCGACCGTGCGCACGTGGTGGAGATACGCCTCGAACACGGCTCGGCCGACCGGGCTGTCGTCCGCCGCGGCCGCCTCGAAGGTCAGGGCGCCGATGGTGCGCAGCTCCTCACCGACGTGGGCCGCCATCCTCTCCAGGACGAGGTCGGTGTGTCGGGCGGTGACGAGGCCGTCGATCTCAAGGCTCACGGCCTTCCATCGGCGCCCATCGGGACCACTTGACCGATACCACCCGAAGGGGCCGATCCCCATCGGATGTCACGCTCGGTGAAGATCAGTCGTCGTCGGGATCGCGACGCGGCGCGAGCGGCTGGTCCGCCAGCGGCGGGGCCTCGTACGCGGGGAGCGCGGCGAACGCGTGGCGCTGCGCCTCGGCGAAGGCCACTGCGACGGGCCGCTGCTCGGCCACGAGGACCTGCACGAACTGCGTCAGCGCCCAGGACGTGTCCCAGGCCAGGAACGCGCACGGCCACGGCTCGGGTGAGCCGTCGATGACCCGGTTCCAGCCGACGCTCGAGAGCCAGCGGTCGATCTGGGACAGTCGGCCGCGGAGACGACGGTCGATGTCGTCGTCCTCGGGCCACCAGTCGCGGTCCAGGAAGTCGCGTGGCTGGATGTCCCGGCCCTTGCGCTTGCCGGAGCGGTTCCCGCACAAGAAGTTGATCAGGGACCGGTTGCGCACGAGGAACGCCTCGAGCGTCGCCCGGTCCTCCCGACCCCGGATGCTGCTGATCACGGTGAGGTCGGAGGCGCCTCGGGCGAGCTGCAGCCACTCACGGCCAACCTCGGCTGCAGCCTCGAACAGCTCGTCATCGGATCGTCCCACGACTAGCTCACTCGGCGGATCGCCCGCAGATGTGAGGCTGCGGTGCAGGGACTGTCACTCGAGAAGTGTCGCGTGCGGGACGCGCGAAACCCGGCATCCGGCACCGCGGGACACGACGGGGCGCCGTCGGTCGCAGTCGAACATCGGCACCGATGGTTTGGCCGTCGAGGGCCGGGGGAACATCTCCAGCACCCACCCTGTAGAGAGCCCTGGCCCATTCCCCCCGGGCCAGGGTTTTCTCGTTTTCGGCCGGCGCCCGCATCAAGACAGCGACAGCAGCACGCTGACCTCGGGGAGCTCGCCGGGCGTGCCGTAGCCGTTGTCGATGAGCCAGGGGACCGCGATCAGGCACCGGTACGACCACCACGCACGGATCAGGTCTCGGTCCACGTCGCGGCCGTAGCCGGTGAGGAGGTCGTCCAGGCGCTGCTCGTGGGTGAGCGTGAGGCTGGCGAGGTCGTACAGCGGATCGCCCTGCGCCGCCTCGGACCAGTCGAGGATGCCGGTGACCTCGTCACCGTCGACGAAGAGGTGCGCGATGTGCAGGTCGCCGTGGACGAACGCCGGCTCCCACGGACGCAGGACGGTCTCGGCCAACCGCCGGTTCCGGGCGACGACCTCGGCTGGGACGACCTCGTGGTCGACCAGCCACCGGCACTCGCGGTCCAGGCGGTCGGCGAGGTCGTCCACGCTTCGCCCGGGCCACGGTGGGAGGGGAGCGCCGTGCAGGGCGGCGACGGTCGCTCCGGTCGCGGCCCACGCCTCCGGCGAAGCCGTCGACGGCTCCCCCAGGCGATCGAGCGGATGACCCCGGAGCGCTGCGAGCGCGAGGACCGGCGGCGTGCGCCACAGCACCTCCGGCGTCGGGACCGGAGCGAGGGCCATGGCTTCGACCTCCACGTCGGTGCGGGTCTGGTCAGCGTCGATCTTCAGGAACACCTCGCCGACGCGCAACGTCACCCGGTCGTTGTTGGCGAGGACGACCTCGACCTCCTTCTCGTCCGGACCCATGCGGCCAGCCTGGCGCAACCGGATCGAATAGGCGTTGGTGCATTTCGGTGCTCGTGGCGACACTGGTGCCGTGCAGGCGCAGCTGGAGCACGACGACTTCGAGGGCTGGGCACCGTCTACGAGGAGACCAAGCCGCGGCCGCACGCCGTCGGTCGTCGACGGAGGTAGCACGTGGACGACGCACTGACCGTGCGAGCGACGCACCCCGACGATCATGCCCCCGTGCTCGAGTTGGTGCGCGCCGCGTTCTCCGACGCGACGCGTGACGGACAGGAAGAGGTGACGATCGTCGAGGCCACCTGGCGTCTCGGCTCGACCGTGCGTCCCATCGATCTCGTCGCCGTCGAAGCCGGCGAGGTCGTCGGCCACGTCCTCGGTGCGACCGGCGATCTGGGTGGGCGTGAGGTCATGGCGGTGGCGCCGCTCGCCGTGGCACCCGCCCATCACGGGCGCGGTGTTGGCACGGCGCTGATGCACGAGCTGCTCGCCACCGCCGAGCGCGGGTCGTGGCCGATGGTCCTGCTGCTCGGCGATCCCGCCTACTACGGACGCTTCGGGTTCGAGGCGGCCAGCCGCTACGGCATCGTGTACCCGCCGGTCGGCGCCGACAGCCCCCACTTCCTCATCCGAACGCTTCGTTCCGTCGACGAGTCGTGTCGGGGATCCTTCCGGTACTGCTGGGAGCCGATCTCGCCCGAGGACTGACGACTCCGCCGATCAGCGCAGCGCCTCGGCACCTAGGTGCCGAGGCGCGCCGCCTGTGCCCGGCTCACGGCGGTGAGCGACACCACCGGCGGAACCAGGATGGCGCCGGCGAAGAAGACCGGCATGAGGAGAACCGCGCCGACTCAGAGGGCGGCAACAGCGAACTTGGTCAGCTCCCACTGCACACGGTCCGGGTAGTACCGGCGGACCAGGACCACGGACGTGAGGACCGCCAACGCCAGTGCGAGGATCCACAGTCCGGCGGAGTCCCCTCCCCAGGCGATGGCCCATCCGAACATGGCGAGGTAGGCGAGAGGGAACGAGCTCACGGCGTGCGCGTGCAGCCACGCCGGGCCCCAGGTGAACGCAACGAGCCCGCACGACGCGCCGAAGGCCGCCGTGAAGACGGGGAACGAGCTGGGCACGTCGCCGTTGAGCAGCCGCCAGATCACGATCCCGACGATCGGGCTCAAGCACGCCCCGGCGAGTGCCCACGACAAGGCTCGCACGGCCGGCGAGCATCTGCGCCGAGCGCTCACAGCGCCCTCCTCCTGACGATCGGTCCACCACGTCATGGCTTCTCCACCAGGGCACCGAGACGCTCGCGACCGAGGTGAGCGATGCTCGCGTCGAGCGCAGCGGCCAGCACCTGGCGGGCGGTCGCCTGGAGCTGTGCGAGGGTTCCGGCGAGGTTGCGGAGCTCGGCGGTGTCGAGGTTCATCTGCCAGTCATCGGGCGCGAGGTAGCGCTCGAACAAGTAGACGAAGCGCCCGGCGATCTGGTCGGTCTGAGCGACGAGTGCCTCCCACTCGTCGAGGATCACGTCGAGGGGGATGCCGAGGTGGGCGAGCGCAGCGCCGGTGTCGAGGAAGCGTCGGTCTGCCACCCGGACCGTGCCGTCAGCGGTGAGCTCCACGAGCCGGAGTGATGCGGCTCGCTGCATCAGGTTCGGCGTCATCGAGCCCTCGGGGAAGCGCTCGAGCAGCTCGGCGGGCCCGAGCTCGATTGCGTGGGCATCTCCGAGCAGGGCGTCGAGCTCGGCCTCTACGCCGATCACGGCATCGAGGCTTCGGCCTTGCTCCCACTTGGCGAGGAGATCGCCGATGCCGGCGAGCGAGTAGCCCTGGCTCTGCAGGCGGGCGATGAGACGGAGGCGGGTGAGGTGAGCCTCGCCGTACCAGCCGGTGCGGCCTTGCAGCCGGGGCGCGTCGAGGAGGCCTTTCGCCTGGTAGAGGCGCACGGTGGTGGACGCGACCCCCGCCTTCCTGGCCAGCTCGTCGAGCCGCAGTTCGTCTGCCATCTGGTCTCCCGCCATCCGCTTGCGATCTATATGTGACTAGATGATAACGTATTAATCGTGAGCTTATGGTTGGGGGGCTGCGACGAAGTCCATGGCACCATCCGACGGCGCCTGCTGATCAACGCCGTGGTCGACCCGGAGGAGGCCCTCCGCCATCTCCCGGCTGGATTGCGCCCGCACGTCACCGCTGAGGGGACCGTGGTCGGGTGCTGCCTCCTCGACATCGTCGACGTTCGTCCGCGCAGGGTTCCGTCGAGCGGCGGCGTTCGTCTGCG
>JAFBAD010000074.1 GCA_019247975.1 Acidimicrobiia bacterium | reverse complement strand
GTCGGGGTCGTCGATCCACATCGGCCGGTCGAAGCCGAGCGGTGCCTCCTTCAGCTTCCAGGTGAACTTCGGGCAGTAGCCGATCCGGTCGCTGATCTTCTGGACGACGTCCTCGAAGGTCAGCCCGTTCGGCCCCGGCTCGAGGACCGTGAGGCCGGCGATGTGCTGGTGCCAGCTCGGCGTCTCCAAGGAGAGGAAGAGCGCGTCGGTTCCACCTAGTCGCTTCATGCAACTTCGCTTTCTGTGTTGTCGGGGGGGATCAGCCGGCCCGGACCTCGTCCAGGACGGCGGAGGCGAGCAGATCGACGACCTGGTCCAGCACCTGCGCGTAGACCACGTCGGCGTCGATGACGGAGGGGAAGAAGCCGGAGTTCTCGAGCACGATCACGCCGTGCAGCGCGGCGAACGTGCTCACCTGGGTCTCCAACGGCGGATCGTCGATGCCGTAGGAGCGGACGATCGCGTCGAGCGCGGCCGCCGCGCCGATCGAGGCCGACGCGAAGCCGTCCCGGTCGATGGCGCGCCGCATGGCGAGGTCGTACCGGTTCGGGTGCTCACGGGCGAACTCCCGGAGCGTCGCCGCCAGGGCCCGGATCCCGGCCTCGGCCGAGCGACCCATCGCGGCCCGGTTGAGCTTGGTGCCCAGCCGGCTGATCGTGCGGTTCTGCAGCTCACCGAGCAGCGCGTCGAGGTTCTTGACGTGGCGGTAGAGCGACGGCACCGCCACCCCGAGCTCGCGGGCCAGCTCGCTCATCGTGAGGTGGGGCCAGCCCAGCCGGTCGACCAGCCGCTCGGCGGCGACGAGCACCTGCTCGTGATCGAGGCGCTTGCGGGGCTCGGCGGTCATGGTGGCACCTGTTGTAACAAGTCGCTCGCGGCTGTGCAAGGGGTTGTTCGAAAAAAGCGAATACCTTTCGCAACTACGCTGCGGCCGTGCCACAGAACGAGCGGTTCGCAGGGAAGGTCGCCGTCGTCACCGGCGGCGCGTCGGGCATCGGGCTGGCGACCGCACGCCGGCTCGTCGCGGAGGGAGGCCGAGTGGTCGTCGGCGACCTGAACGCCGACGCGCTCGACCCGGTCGCGCAGGAGCTGGGCGACGCGGTCGTCACCGTCGCCGGTGACGTGTCCGCCGAGGCCGACGTCGAGCGGCTCGTCGCCGCCGCGCTCGATCGCTTCGGTCGCCTCGACGTCGCGTTCGCCAACGCGGGCATCGGCTCGGTGGCCCGACTGGCCGACCTCGACATCAGCGAGTGGTCACGGGTGCTGGACGTCAACCTCACCGGGCCGTACCTGCTGATCAAGCACGCCTCGAAGCACATGGGCGAGGGCGGCTCGATCGTGGTGACCGCCAGCCTCAACGCGGTGCAGGCCGGCATCGGGATGGGCGCGTACTGCGTGTCGAAGGCCGGCGTCGCGATGCTCGTCCAGGTCGCCGGGCTCGAGCTCGGACCCCGCGGCATCCGGGTGAACGCGGTCGGCCCCGGCCTGGTCCGCACCAACCTCACCGAAGGCGCCTTCGCCATCCCCGGCGTCGCCGACGAGTACGTGGAGAACACCCCGCTCGGCCGCTACGCCAGCCCCGACGAGATCGCCAACCTGGTCGCCTTCCTGGCGTCGGACGAGGCGGGCTACATCTCGGGCTCGCTGCACCTCGTCGACGGCGCCGCGCACACGATGCGCTACCCCGACATCCTCGGCAAGGTCGAAGACCTGATGGCCCAGGGCCAGCCGTAGCCCCGCCCCCCCCCAGATCGAAATTGGCCCGGTTACCCGCGCATGGCGCGGTGAACCCGGCCAATTTCGTGATGGGTGGCGGGGATCGGTTCAGGCGGAGGCGGATCGGCGGTGGTCGGCCTGGCGGAGGCGGACCTCTTCGATCACCTCGCCGGACCGCTCGACGTCGAACTCGCTGCCCTTCGCCCGCAGCTCGGCCAGCAGGTCGACCAGCCGGTTGCGCTTGGCCTCCGAGAGGCCGATGCGCTCGTAGACCGACGCGTTGAGATCCTCGGTGGCCTCGTCGGCGACGCGGCGGCCCCGGGCCGTGATCTCGGCCAGCGTGGTGCGGGCGTCGGAGGGGTGGGGGACGCGCCGCACGAGCTTGTCGTCCTCGAGGCGGTCGATGATGTTGGTGACGGTGGCGGGCGGGATGCGCAGCGTCTTGCTGATCCAGCTGAGCGACAGCGACGAGTCGGGATCAGTCGCCAGCCACGTGAGCACCTCGTAGCGGGGGAACGTGAGGTCGTGGGCCCGCACGACGTCGTTCACCTGATCGGCGAGGAGCTGGTACGAGCGGAGGATTGCGGTGTACACGGCCATGCCCGAGGCGGCCGCCGGCTCGTCCCAGCGCTCGAGCCACACCCGGCGCGACGCCTCGACGACGTCGAACGGCGCCTCCTCGAATCCCACCGCCGAAGGATACGAGCCGGGCGAACGATCAGTCGGCTTGCTCGAGTGCGCAGCCGACGATCTCGTCGGCCTCGAGGGCCTCGATCTCCGCCGGCGTGAGGCCGAGCTCGCGCAGCACGTCGGCGGTGTGCTCGCCGAGGAGCGGCGCGTGCCGCGCGTGGACCCGCTCGGGACCGCGGGACAACCGCATCGGCATCGTGCTGTAGCGGGCGCGGCCGGCGACCGGGTGGTCGACCGCCTCGAAGAACCCCCGCGCGGCGAGCTGCTCCAGCTCGGGCTGCTGGTGCGGCAGGATCACTTCGCCGACCGGCACGCCGGCCGACCAGAGGCGCTCGACGATCTCGCTGGTGGTGCGGGTGGCGCACCACGCGGCGAGGTGCTCGTCGATGGAGTCCTGTGCGGCCGCCCGCCCTGCCGCGCGGTCGAAGGCCGGGTCGGCCGCCCACTCGGGGTCACCCAGGGCCGTGCGCAGCGCGACCCACTGGTCGTCGGTGGCGACGGCGATCGCGACCCAGCAGTCCTCGCGGCCGTAGCCGTCGAGGCCGGCGGCTCGGTAGAGGTTCTGCGGGGCCGCGCACGGCCCCCGGTTGCCGGCCCGCTCGAGCATCGCGCCGTAAGCCGAGTGCTCGATCACCTGCTCGGCGCTCACGTTGAGCGCAGCGTCGACCATCGCCGCCTCCACCAGGCAGCCCTCCCCGGTCCGGTCCCGGTGCTCGAGCGCGAGCATCGTGGCGAACACCGCGTGCAGCCCGGCGTTCGGGTCACCGACGCAGTACGGCTCGATCGGCAGGCGGTCGGGGTGCCCGGTCATCCAGGTGAGGCCGGACGCGTCCTCGATGACGAACGCGAACGCCGCCAGCTCGCGCCACGGCCCGTCGAGGCCGAAGCCGGGCATGCGCACCATCACCAGGTCGGGCCGGTGCGCGCGGAGCGACTCGAAGCCCAGCCCGAGCTGGTCGAGCACCCGTGGCGTGTAGTTCTCGATGACGACGTCGCAGGTGGCGACCAGCTTGCGCACGAGGTCGATGCCGCGAGGATCGCTGAGGTTGACCGTGACGCTCTTCTTGTTCGTGTTGAGCGCGGCGAAGATCGGGCCCTGCTCCCAGAACTGGTCCTCGGTCTGGGGCACCCCGCCGATGAGCCGGGCCCCGTCCGGTCGGGCCGGCGACTCGAGGTGGATGACCTCCGCGCCGAGCAGCGCGAGCGTGTGGCCGGCCAGCGGACCGGCCCAGTACGCGGTCATGTCGAGCACGCGGACGCCACTGAACGGCGACCCGCTCCCCTGCCCGTTCGGCGCGCTCCGCTCGGACCAGCCCACCTGGTCGAGCGGCTGCTCGCCGAGCCGCGGCGCCGCGGTCGGCGCGCGCAGCGGCACGGTCGACATGCGATAGGGCGGCCGGGGGTTGGCCGCGCCGTCGCGCGGGTTCGGGGCGAACGTCTCGCGCACCCGCAGGTGCTCGAAGCCGGTCACGTTGGCGCCGTCGGCGATCGGCGCGTTGGGGATGCGGAAGGCCGACGCGACGTCGAGCACCTCGTCGACCGTGTGGTCGGCGATCCAGGCGTCGATGGTCGGGGCCAGCTCGGAGCGCTCGAGGAAGTACCTCGGGTTCTCCATCCACTCGGGGTGGCCGACCATCGTGCAGACGTCGAGCCACTGCTGGCCGGTGCCGCACCCGAGGCCGACGAGCCCGTCCTTCGCCGCACCCACGCCCGGCGTCGGCACGAAGCGGCGCTTGCGCATCGGCCGGCCCAGCTGGTCGTTGAACGTGACCGGGTAGTACGTGAGGCACATCGCCAGCGTCTCGAGCATCGACACGTCGACCAGCTCGCCGCCACCGTCGCCCCGCCGGCGCGACGCCAGCGTGCCGATCGCCGCGTACGTCCCGGCCAGCCACTCCCCGATCTGGCCACCGACGTGCACGGGTGGGAGGTCGGGCGCGCCGCGCGCCAACCCGATGATGCCGCCCGACCACGCCTGCAGCGTGAACTCGGTCGCGGGCCGGTCGGACCACGGTCCCTCGAGCCCGAACGGCGTGATCGCGGTGACCGTCAGGTGCGGGTGGTCGCGGGCGAGGTCCGCCGGGGTGAGCAGCGAGCCTCGCGACCACACGACGGCGTCGGCTGCCGCCAGCAGGTCGTGCAGCGACTCGAGGTCACCCGCCGACGACGGGTCGACCACGACGCTCCGCTTCGACGCAGCGAGGTGGTTGAACAGCGCGCCGTCGTCGCCGGCGGCGATCTCGGCGCCCGAGGCCGACCAGCGCCGGAGCGGGTCACCACCCGGCGCCTCGACCTTCACGACCTCGGCGCCCCCGTCGGCCAGGAGCTTCGTGCAGTACGCGCCGGCGATCCACGTGGAGAGATCGACGACCCGCAGCTCGCTGAGCGGCGGCGTCATCAGGCTGCTTCGATCGATCAAGGGCGCTTGCGCCCGGAGCGGCTGAGGCGCCACTCGGGCGGGAACCGGCTGTCGTTGTCCTTCACCGTGTTGTTGAGCCCGGCGTCCATCGTCTCCTTGGACAGGCGGGTCGGCGCGCCGTCCTCGTCGGACCGCAGCTGCGGCCCCATCGACTCGAGCCAGGCGCTGAGCAGGCTGCCCATGTGCTCACCCTGGTGCTGCTTCATGACCTCGAAGAAGACCTTCTGCATGAAGATCGTGTCGGTCGGCCGCGTGCGCGAGCAGGCCAGCGCGTACTTTTCGGTCTCGGCCTCCAGGTCGGCCCGCGGCACGACGCTGTTCACGAAGTTGCAGTCGTACATCTGCTCGGCGGTGAACGGACGGCCGGTGAACACCATCTCCTGGAACTTGCGCAGGCCCATCGTCATCGCCCACTGCCACATGCGCGGCGCGTAACCGACGTAGCGGAACGCGGGGTGGCCGAACAGCGCGTCGTCGGACGAGATGACGATGTCCGCGTCGCCGGCTTGGTAGAAGTGCCAGCCGTAGCAGTAGCCCTTGACCTCGAGGATGCTGATCTTCTTGAACTCCTGGAGGCTGCGGCAGCCGCCCTGCGCGTTCGCGTACCAGTGCAGGAGCGAGGCGCCCGACCGGTAGGAGCGGGGGCCGGGCATCGTCACGTCCTCGTCGAGACCGATGCCGAACTCCTCGTTGAGCGCGGTCCCCTCGCGCTGCTTGGCCATCAGCTCGTCGAGGTCGGCCCCGCTGCCGAGGTGGTCACCGACGCCCCGGATGACGAGGACCTTCACGTCGTCGTCGATGCTCGCCTTGAAGATGAGGTCCCCGTAGCGGCGACGGGCGCCGATGGTCGGGATGTTGAGCTGGTCGGGCCGGTTGAGCGTGATGGTCGCGATGCGGTTCTCGCGATCCTTCTCGTAGAGGATGATCTCCTCGGGCGGTGGAACGTCGACCTCGGGCACTCACGAGCTCCTTGTGTCTCGGATCGGATGCGCCGACAGCGCCTCGGCGCCGGTCGCGGTGACCACCACGGGCTCGGACCCGTAGAGGCCGCCGACGCCCTGCTCCCACACGTAGCCGACGAGGGCGACGACCATGCCCGCCTCGACGTCCTGGTCGGCGGCGGTGCCCGGCAGCGCGTGGGTGACGAGCGGCAGGTCGTAGCCCAGGCCAAGGCCGCGGGCGATCGGCATCGGAGGTGGCGCGACCCCGGCGGTCTCGTAGGCGGCGAGGAGGTCGCTCAGCGGGGCGCCGGGGCGCAGCGCGTCGAGCAGCCGGGACCAGAGGTCGTCGAAGCGACCGGCCAGTCGAGCGTCGATCTCGCCCCCACCGGCGACGTACGTGCGACCGAGCTCACCCGCGTACCCACCGACGACCACGCTCGCGTCGAAGGCGACGAGGTCGCCCGCTTCGATGGCGCGATCGCGGCCGTGACCGCGCCACGCCTGCTCCCGGGAGGTCGCCCACGCGACGTCCTGGGAGCCGGGGGTGGTGACGCCGACGTCGGCCATCGCTTCCATGAACACGCCGGTCAACCGGCGCTCGGTCGTCCCGGGCGCGAGCGCGGCCTCGGTCACGGCCAGGGCCCGCTCGGTGACCTGCACCGCGCCGCCAATGGCCTCGACCTCGTCGGGCGTCTTGACCTGGCGGCAGCGCCGCAGCATCGGCTCGCCGTCGACCAGCTCGGCGGCCGGGAAGGCCATCGGGAGCAGGTGCGCGGTCCCGGGCGTGAGCGCATCGGTGGCGACCCGACGGGCGGTGGCGGCGCCCTCGATGCCCTGCAGCACGGTCACGAAGTTCATCGCGTTGAACGAGATCGGATACAGGTTCTCGTGCGGGATGTCGTCGGGGATGCCCTCGTCCCACGTGCTCAGCAGGTGCACCGCGCCCGTGGCCCGCACCAGCACGCAGCCGGGACCGAAGGCGCGCGATCCCGCGGTCCAGAGGCGGGGCGCGCCGGACACGTAGCGGGCGTTGGCCTCGCGCCCGACGACGAGGAGGTCGATGTCGGCCGCCTCCATCTCGGCGAGCACCCGCTGGCGGCGGGTCACCCGCAGCGCAGCGTCGTCAGCAACGACCTCGGTGACGCTCATCTCGGATTCCAGGCGTGGCACGAGAACGGGTCGTACGGGTAGTCGGTCATCGGCTCCCAGCCGTCCTCGGTGATGTGGAGCACCTCCTCGGCCCGGTAGCCGGCCGCGCCGTCGTCCCAAACGAGCGGCTCGAGGACGAGCACCATGTCCGCCTGGAGCTGCAGCGTCGCGTCGAACGCCTCGCCGATGTCGCTGCCGACGTAGGGCATCTCGGCGCTGTCGATGCCGAGGCCGTGACCCAGGTAGAAGTGCGTCATCCACGGCGTGCGGTCGCCGGCGACCTCCTTGGCCGCTGCGGTCAGGTCGGCCGCCGTCGCGCCGGCGCGCGTGACCGACAGGACGGCATCCATGATCGCCCGCCACTGCTCGAACTGGGCCTGCTGCCGCGCGTCGGGCGCACGGCCGACGATCCACGTGCGGCCGAAGTCCGAGTGGAACCCGGCGTAGCTGATGCCGAGGTCGACCCAGAGCACGTCGCCCTCCCGCAGCTCCCGCTCGGTGGTCGACGGCGGGCAGGCCAGGTCGCCGTGGGTCGTCCACGGTCCGTCGGCCAGTCGCTCGGGCATGACCTGCCAGATCGGGTCGAGGATGTTCGCGTCCGCGCCCTCCTCGAAGATCCGGCGCAGGAACGTCGCGGTCAGATCGGATTGGCGGACGCCGGGCGCCACGCGGGCCTGCACCTCGGCGATCGCCTGCTCGGTGATCCGCAGGCCTTCGCGCATGCACGCCAGCTCGTCGGGCGTCTTCGTGAGCTTCGCCTGGCTGATCACCTTGCCGGCGTCGGGCGGCGCGTCGGACGCGAACAGCGTCGTGCGCTCGCGCCGCATCGCGTGGGTCCACTCGTCGATGGCGATCTTCGGGCGGGCGCCCGTGAGGCCGGCGAGCGCCGCCACGAACTGCTGCACGCCCTCGTCGAAGTCCAGGTACACGGGGCCGTGGACGTGGTCGGCCGGCAGCTGCAGGCCTTCGTCCTCGCGCACGGGCGTGAAGAGGTGCGGGTTCTCGTCGTCGGCGAGCACCACCGCGACCGGCTGCTCGAAGTTCCCCCGGCCCGAGTCGGCGAACGCCCACGTCGCGCCGGTGGCGTACATGACGTTCGTGTTCCCGAGCAGGACGAGCGCGTCGAGGCCCTTCGCCCGCATGATCGTGCGCACCCGCTCGCCCCGCTCGCGACGCATGCGGGCCAGGTCGGGCTCGGCGGGGATGGAGGTCGGGCGGGCCGACGTCATCAGGCCCGCCGGCATCAGCCCGCCAGCCCGAGGTAGCGCTCGGCGTTGCCCCCGACGACGGCCACGGCCCGCTCCGGCCCGACCGACTGCACCACCGACGCGAGCGACTCGTTGCTGTAGCCGTAGGTGCTCTCGTTGTGCGGGAAGTCGGTCGACCACATGACCCGGTCGGCGCCGATGCGGTCGATCAGCTCGAGGCCGAGCGGGTCGAGCACGAACGACGCCCACATGTGCTCGTCCCAGTACTGCTGCGGGTCCTTCTGCACCTCGAGGTCGGCCATGTGGTGGAACGACGCGGCGATGTGCTGCGCGTCCTGGATCGCGGACGGCACCCAGTTGATGCCCCCCTCGAACCAGCCGACCTGGATGCCGGGGTGGCGATCCAGGATCCCGCCGAGGATGTACTTGCCGAAGGCGTCGCGGAACGGCGCCATGTTCTGCAGCATCCCGATGCCGACCGCGTTGTGCTCGTTCGGGCTGGCCGGCGGGCTCTCGCCGATGTGGTGCGACACCGGGAGGCCGACCTCCTCGATCACCGCCCACACGTCGTCCATCGCCGCGCTCGCGTAGTCGATCGGGCGCTTCTCGAGGTCCTTGCCCGGGCTGAGCGGCATGAGGAAGGTCTTGAGGCCGAGCTCCTTGAGCTCGGTGAGGGTCCGCCGGGTGCCCTCCGCGTCCCACCAGTTGACGAGGCCGACGCCGTAGATGCGGTTCCCCGAGCGCTCCTGCACATCGGCGATGTGCTCGTTGTAGATGCGGAAGCAGAGCTCGCGCACCTCACGGTCCGGCCAGCCGAAGAGGGCCAGGATCGAGTTCGGGAACGCCAGCTCCCTGGTCACGCCCTCGGACTCGAGCGCTGCGATGCGCGCCTCGACGTCGCCGGTGTGCGAGCCCGACAGCGGGTCGTACTGCGTGAGCACCTCGATGAACTCGGGCACGAGGACCGACTTGCCGTCGTAGCCGATCACCCAGCCGCCGTCGACGTTCATCACGCGCGGCGCCTTGTCCTTCATGCTCTCGGGGAACCGCTCGTAGAAGATGTCGACGGCCAGCGAGATGTGGTTGTCGGCCGAGAACACCTCGGTGCCGGCCGGGAGGCCGGTGTCGACGAGCGGGGCGGGGTGCCGGTCCTTCGGGGCCCCGAGTCCTGCGGACGGATAGGTCAAGGTCATCGCATCACGCCTCCGGAGAGAGCGGCAGATTACTTCGAGCTCGTAGCAAACGTCAACGAGTCTGCAGTAGTGTCCGCGGCCGGATGAAGGGACGTCGCGCATGACGACTTGGGACCTCTCCGTCGACTTCGTCATCGTCGGATCGGGGGGCGGCGGCATGGTCGCGGGCCTTGCTGCCGCCGACCCCGGGGCGAGCGCGCTGGTGCTCGAGAAGCAGGACAAGGTGGGCGGCTCGACATGCATGTCGGGCGGCATCGCGTGGGTGCCGAACAACCCGGTGATGCGGCGCGACGGCGTCACCGACTCCTACGAGGACGCGATGGCGCACTTCGAGGCGGTCGTCGGTGACGTCGGGCCGGCATCGTCATCAGAGCGTCGCCACGCGTTCCTGACCGAGGGACCGGCGATGGTCACGTTCCTCGAACGTGAGGGGGTGCGCTTCGTCCACTGCCCCGGCTACAGCGACTACTACTCGAACTCCAAGGGCGGCCACGACATCGGTCGCGGGATCGAGCCGGTGCCTTACGACGGCAAGGTGCTCGGTGACTGGCTGGACAAGCTGCAGCCCGGCCTCGCGCAGAGCCTCGGCCTCGCGGTGATGACGAACGAAGCCCGCTCGCTCTCCCACTACAACCGCAGCGTCGCCGCGTTCACCACGTCGGCCCGCGTCGCAGCCCGCACCGCGATCGCCCGAGCCCGGGGCCAGGTGCTGCTCACGAACGGCGCCTCGCTGATCGCGCAGCTGCTGCGCATCGCACTCGACCACGGCATCCCGGTCTGGACCGAGGCGCCCGTGGACGAGCTGGTGGTCGAGGACGGCCGGGTCGTCGGCGTGCAGACCGTGCGGGCCGGTGAACCGGTGCGGGTCGAGGCCCGCCAGGGCGTGCTCGTGTCGGCCGGCGGGTTCGCCCACAACCCGCAGATGCGGGGCGAGTACGGCGGTGAGCAACCGAACAACGCCCGCTGGTCGATCGCCAACCCGGGCGACACCGGTGAGGTGATCGCCACCGCCATGCGCCTCGGTGCAAAGACCGACCTGATGGACGAGGCGTGGTGGCTGCCCTCGCCCCGCACCGGTCGCTTCGGCCAGTCGACCCTCGACCAGGCCCGCCAGCGGCCCCGCACCATCTACGTCGACGCGAACGGCCGGCGCTTCGTGAACGAGTCGAACTCGTACATGGAGGTCGGCAAGGCGATGTACGAGCGGGACAAGACCAGCCGGGCCGTGCCGTGCTGGCTGATCTTCGACGACCGCTACCGCAAGCGCTACGCGCACCTGCGCTCGAGCCCGGGCCGCTTCCCCCGTGACCTCATGAAGAGCGGCCGGCTCAAGCAGGCCTGGACGCTGCAGGACCTCGCGGCGATGTGCCACATCGACGCGGACGGGCTGACCGAGACCATCGAGCACTTCAACCAGCACGCGGCCGAGGGCAAGGACCCCGACTACGGCCGGGGCGAGTCGGCGTACAACCGGGCGCTCGGGGACCCGAACCACAAGGTGCATCCGTGCCTCGGCCCGATCGACGAGCCGCCGTACTACGCCTGCGAGGTCCTCCCCGGCGACATCGGCACCTGCGGCGGCCTGCTCACCGACGAGCACGCCCGCGTGCTCGACCAGTCCGATCAGCCGATCCCCGGCCTGTACGCGACCGGCAACAGCACTGCGACGGTGATGGGCCGGCACTACCTCGGCCCGGGCGCCAGCATCGCCAACAGCATGGTGTTCGGCTACGTCGCGGCGCGCCACGCCGCGGCGGTCACACCAGCTTCTGCCCGTCCCGGTGCACGCTGATGGCGCGGGTCGGGCACTTCTTCGCCGCGTCGACGACCTTGTCCTCCGGCGCGGCGTCGATGTCGGCGACGAAGGCGATCTGGTCCTCGTCGAGGTCGAACACGCCGGGCGCCTCGTACACGCAGTTGCCCGAACCCATGCACAGGTCGCGGTCGATGGTGACCTCCAAGCCCACGCAGGTGATCGTATGACCGACTTCGCCGACGTCAACTTCTTCCGGGACCGCGCGGTCCAGGACGACCCGTACCCGTACTTCGACTGGGTGCGCGCGCAGGGCCCGGTGTGGCGCGAGCCCCGCTTCGGCATCTTCATGGTCACGGGCCACCCCGAGGCCATGCAGATCTACGGCGACCCGGCGACGTTCCCGGCCGACGAGGCCGCGTCCGGGGTGTACTCGTCCTGCAACACGGTGTGCGGACCGTTCGTGCCGTTCTCGCAGCCGGTCGAGGGCGACGACATCACCGACGTCATCGTGCAGTGCCGCCACGAGCTCCCCTTCAGCGACCAGCTCCCCGCGTTCGACCCGCCGAACCACACCGCGCACCGGCACCTCCTCATGCGCCTCCTCACGCCCAAGCGGCTCAAGGAGAACGAGGAGTTCATGTGGACCTACGCCGACCGGCTGATCGACGGCTTCGTCGACGACAAGCGCTGCGAGATGGTCGGTGACTACGCGGAGCCGTTCACGTTGACGGTGATCGCCGACCTCGAGGGTGTGCCCGAGAGCGACCACTCGCTGTTCCGGGACCGCCTGTCGACCGTGCACCACGACGTCGGTCACAAGCCGCTGGAGTTCCTCTACGAGCGGTTCCGCGAGTACATCGAGGACCGACGGCGCGAGCCCCGCAACGACATCCTCAGCGGCCTCGCGGCGGCGACCTTCCCGGACGGCTCGACGCCCGAGGTGGGCGATGCCGCGTTGATCGCCGCCAACCTCTTCGCCGGCGGCCAGGAGACGACCGTGCGGCTGCTGTCGTTCGCGCTGCGCATGCTCGGCGAGCGTCCCGACCTGCAGGAGCTGGTCCGGGCGGACCGCGAGCGGGTGCCCAACTTCATCGAGGAGACGCTCCGGCTCGAGAGCCCGCTCCGGGCGCAGTTCCGCATGGCCCGCGTCAGCACCGAGCTGGGCGGCCTGGAGATCCCGGCGGGGTCGAGCGTGATGCTGGCCCCCGGCGCCTGCAACCGCGACCCGCGGGTGTTCGAGCGCCCCGAGGAGTTCGACATCGACCGGGCCAACGCCCGCCAGCACATCGGCTTCGGCCACGGCATCCACACCTGCGCCGGCGCGCCGCTGGCCCGGGCCGAGGGCCGGGTCACGATCAACCGCTTCCTCGACCGCACCTCGTCGATCGCCATCGACGAGGCCGAGCACGGCCCGGCCGGCGCCCGCCGCTACGAGTACCTGCCGACCTACTTCCTGCGCGGCCTCCAGCGCCTCCACCTGCGTTTCTGAAGGCAATACCGGTCGGGATCCGACCGGTATTGCCTTCACAAACCGATGTCGACGATCCCGCGCTCGAGGGGGTTGACGTTGATGGCAGGGAGGGCGTCCACCAGCCGGTCGTGCGGGAGGCCGGCGAGGTAGCCGTCGATCAGGCGGTGGTAGTTCGAGATGTGGCCCTCGATCTGCTCGGAGAGCCGCATGTACTCGAAGCCCCGGCCGTGCAGGCCCTTCTGCTGGCGAGGCAGGTTGGAGAAGTCCTGCGTCGGGATCGGCGGGACCCGCGGGTCGTCGCAGCTCCAGGGCTCGGGCACCGGCAGCTGCTCGCGCTCCTCACCCTCGGCGAAGCGGGTCAACGACCAGATCTCCATGAGCGTCTCCTCCGGCCCGAGCGGGCGGAACCGGTAGGACGACGCGCTGCTGTACATCGGCAGCACGAAGAAGTGCGGGAACAGGTAGCCCATCGGCTCGTTCATCCCGCTCGCCTCGAGCTCGTTGAGGTCCGGGACCACGTGACCCTGGCCGCGGTGCCACTCGACCACCTTGTCGTTGAGGTGCTCCTCCCAGATGGAGCGGGCCAGCGCCGGGTCGGCCGGCAGCTCGATGTCCTGCTGCTGCTCGGCGAGAGCCACATCGCTCGCGTGGACCATGCCGGCCATGCCCTCGTTCATCGTGCGCAGGTAGTGCAGCTCGGACTCGATGAACACCTGCGGGTCGAAGGCGCCGTTGCGGGGCGGGTAGCGCCCGGGGATGCGCAGCTGGGGGTGGGTCTCCAGCACGTGGTACTGCTCCATGAACGCCTCTTCGGCGAGCTTCCAGTTCGCCGGGATGCGGAACGAGTACCACCACTCGGCCCGCATCGACTCGAGCCGCCAGGCGTCCATGATCGTGGCGAACGGCTCGATGCACCGCCGCAGCGGTGGCGCCTCCGCGTCGAGGTTGATCCAGGCGCAACCGCCCCACGTCTCGCAGCGCACCGGCACGAGGTCGACGTCACCGGGCTGGGCGTTGTGCTCGGTGAACGTGCCCGGCCGCGAGATGAACGTGTTGACGCCGTCGATGCCGTAGCACCATCCGTGGAACGGGCAGGTGAAACCGGTCTCACACGTGCCGCGACCTTCGAGCAACCGCACGCCGCGGTGGCGGCACGTGTTCTGGAAGGCCCGCACCCCCATGTCGTCGTCGCGCAGCACGATCACCGACTGGTCGAGGATCTGGTACTCGACGCAGTCCCGCGCGTTCGGGATCTCCTCGAGCCGGCACGCCATCTGCCACACGCGGGGCCAGAGCAGCTCGGCCTCCATCGCGTAGAAGTCGGGGTCGTAGTACCGCTCCTTGCGGATGCGGTCGGGCACGTCGACGCCGTAGGGCACCGTGAGGCGATCGAGCGCGGTCATCGGCCCACGACCAGCGGCAGCCGCTCCCAGCCCCGCACGGTGGAGGTCGGCGCGAGCTTCGCGTCGACCAGGTCGACGTCCCACTCCGGGAACCGCGTGAGGATCTCGTCGAGCGCCACCCGTCCTTCGAGCCGGGCCAGCGCGGCCCCGAGGCAGAAGTGCGGGCCGTACCCGAAGGTGAGGTGCGAACCGATCTCGCGGTGGATGTCGAACCGGTCGGGCTCGTCGTACTTGCGCTCGTCCCGGTTCGCCGCACCGATCAGGAACAGGATCGCGCTGCCCTCGGGGACGACCTGACCCTGGATCTCGACCTCGCGGGCGACGTAGCGCCCGACGTGCGGCGCCGGCGGCTCGTAGCGGAGGATCTCCTCGATCGCGTTCGGGATGAGCGCACGGTCATCGACGAGCTCGCGGCGCTGGTCGGGGTGCTCGGCCAGGAGCTTGCCCATCCACCCGATCAGCCGCGTGGTCGTCTCGTTGCCGGCGCCCGCGACCACCTCGATGTAGGTGAGCACCTCCTGGCGGGTGAGGCGACGGACCGTGCCGGTCTCGTCGGTGAGCTCCGCGTTCAGGAGGTCGGTCATGATGTCGTCGGAGGGGTGCTCGGCCCGCCAGTCGAGGTACTCGGCGAACTTCTCGCCGGTCACGAAGCCCTCGCCGCTGACCGTCATCGGCTCGCCCTCGGCCGTGCGCAGGTTGGCGTCGACGTGCTCGCGCAGCGAGTCCTGATCGGCCTCGGGGATGCCCATCAGCATCCCGATCACCTTCATCGGCATCTGCGCGGCGAACGTGGCGATCAGGTCGAAGCGGTCCTCCCCCACCAGCGGGTCGAGGCAGGCGGCCGAGAAGGCCCGCATCTGCGGCTCGAGCGCGGCGACCTTGCGGGGCGTGAACACGCGCGACATCAGGCTGCGGTGGATCGTGTGGGTGGGCGGGTCCTCGAAGATGACGATGCCCGACGGCATGTCGATGCCGGCCTTGATGAGCTCGAGCACGCCGCCCCGACCCGAGATGAACGTGGCCCGGTCGACCAGGCCCCGCTCGACGTCTTCGTAGCGGCTCGCCGCGTAGAAGTCGTGGCGATCGTTGTAGTAGAGCGGCGCCTCCTCGCGGAGCCGCCGGAACGTCGGGTACGGGTCGCGGTCGATCGCGACGTCGTAGGGGTCGTAGTACACGTCGCTCGACTGGACGGTCGCGCTCATGCGCAGGTCACCTCGTTGCCTGGACGGGGACGTTCTTGTAGCCCGCCACGTTCGACATGTGGACGCGGCGCAGCCCGTCGGTGTCGACCTCCAGGCGGCGCCACCGCTTGGCCAGCTCCTCGATCGCGATGCGGCTCTCCATCCGGGCGAGCGCGGCGCCGAGGCAGCTGTGGATGCCGTGACCGAGGCCGATCGCGACCGACGACGGCCGCTCGATGTCGAACCCGTCGGGGTCGTCGAACTGCCGCGGGTCGTGGGTCGCCGCCCCGGTGACCAGGAGGACGGGGAAGCCGGCCGGGATGGTGCCGCTCTCGACCACGCCGTCGGCGACGGAGAACCGGCCCTGGTACTGCGACGGCGGCAGGAGGCGGAGGATCTCTTCCACCGCACCGGGGATCTTGGCCGGGTCGTCGAGCACCTTCTGCCACTGGTCGGGGTGCCGGTCGAACAGCACGACCGCGTTGCCGATCAGCTTGGTGACCGTCTCGGCGCCGGCCCCACCGAGCAACGTGGCGAAGCCCGCCACCTCCTCGTCGTCGAGGCCGGTCTCCTGGCCGTCACCGCGGTCGACGGTGACCTGCGTGAGCCGGGAGAGCATGTCGTCCTCGGGGTTCGCGCGCTTCTCGGCCACCAGGCCGTGGAAGTAGACGCCCTGATCGATCATCGCCTGGACGCCCTCGCGGGTCGGCTCCATGTCGCCGGGCTCGCGGTGGAGCGTGAGGTCGAGCCACTCGCGGATCTGCTGGCGCTCGGGGGCCGGCACCCCGAGCATGCGCGAGATGATCTCGACCGGGAAGGGCGCC